>NZ_JBSTYL010000011.1:0-131904 GCF_054052465.1 Aeromonas enterica
GACGTTGTTGGCACTGGGCTGATCGGCCGTCAGCAGCTGATCAAAACTGTCTCGCGCCAGCGGTGCCTGCACTTCGGCAGGGGAGCTTGTGTCCCCTCCCCCAGGACTGTCGGCCCCCCCACCGCACGCGGACAACAGCAACGACAGTGATAACAATAAGATTGCGCGTAACGTCATGCCAACTCTCTGTTCCAGGTATATCTGCCAACAAAAGCACACCAAAATTAAACATGAGCACAAGTGACCTACAGATCCCGGATGTTTTTTCACCGGGTTCTGTCACTGTGCAATATGGACTTCATTTACAGAGATTTTCTGATATTTCATCCTTGAAAACTCTGGCATTTACGAATCCAGTTTGACTTTTAACGAAATGGCATTTTTTATGGTGTCATATGGGTAGATTATAAAAATCCTAGAATTGTTTTTGAATTGCCAACATCAATTCATTGATGCTTTTCCCATCCATCCATGATACCCGCCCCCCCAGCATCAGTTTGCTGGCAGGTGTCATTCCAAACGACATGGCATATTCGACAAAGGGATCAAGATCACTTACCCCTGCCGCCATGATGAAATCGATATCCTTGGTGACAAAGAATGGTCTGGCAAGTGACAATTCAAGCGCAGGATCGAACCGCATGTCATCATGCTTATAATAGCGCCCCCCTGCTCCCCACAATAGCACGCTATCATCAGCTTGATATTTCAGCGTCACGCCCAATGTTGTATTGCTCCCCGCATAGAGGGCAGGTTCGATAAACCAATTTTCTGCCAACGCACTCATGGGCATGACAATCAAAGAAAACAGGGTTCCCAAAAATAATTTCATAAATTCGGCTCAAACATCACAGTGAAAACATCAGTGTATGTACCAGACTCTATACTGGCTGCTGGAATATCATTGTAACCAACATCAAAATGAAATTGCAGCATGGTCACATTACGCCCAGGAACCGTATTATCTGCATTTTGCAGCATGCCATTGTTCACAACCTGCGGTGATTCACATTCAGGACAACTAATTGAGTATGGAATGGTAGCGGCCCCTCCTACTTGCTCTAATTGATAGTCATCGGTCACGGAGTGGTTATCAAACACCATGTGCAAGCCATTACTGAAGTAGCCGTTGGCAGTAATCGTATATCGCGTAGTGCCAGATACAGTCAGTGCAGCCTTGTCATATACGGGTTCAATAATGCCAAAACCACTCACACTGATCGATGTGAGCATAGCGGGACTATATTGGATAGAAACATCCAGAGGAATGGCACCATTTCGGTATGTCACAGCACCGGTTGGGCTGATATAGCCATAAACACCATTAACGATAACACCACCACGATAAGTTCCCTCACCGACGCCGGCACTCGAAAATGCAGCGGCCAAATCAGGCAGCTTGATAATCGGCCGTAAAAAGCTGAAGGGAGTATAACTGCCAGTATCACTATAAAAAGCAGTATCAGATGTACAGAAGCCACTGCCCGACTTCATCAACCTGATCACGCTACCCATCTCCTGCGTGATGCAATTACCGTAACCTACCCAGGATGGCTTTGGCTTCGCCGTGAATAACGAGGTAGAAGTACCCCGGTTGTATTCAAGTCCTTCGACCGAGAGCGCTACGGTAACCGATTCCCCACTGGCATTATTCAATACAATACTCGTAGGTGTTGCCCCCCTGAACAATCCAGGGAGCCATGCACTGGTTGGCGTCAGATTACTGAGCGGCTGCCAATAACTTGTAGAGATATAATCCCCTTGGGTGACAGCATTTCGCCAACGCAATTTATCCCCTTTCAAGTTGCCATTCAGGGTAAAAGCCGAGGCTTGGCTGGCAATGCACCACACCAGTAAAGTAAACAGGCTATTTTTTAGTAGTGTCATGAAGCGTCATCTCTTTACTATAACTTTCATCATGGTTCACAATCAGTAAATTAATGGACTCTGATGCCAACCCGGCAGGCAATTTGAAGTCACGGGTGACGCCGGCCAATGCATAATTGGTGCTACGGCATCCGCTCTTGTCTGCCAGCACTTCACAGCGGTTAACGTGCAACTTCAAAAATGTGTTCCCCTTGTTGTTGATGTGAATCGTACCCGCCCGATAACTCACATCATAATCAACCTTGGATACCGTTGCCGGAATGATATAGTAAGGAGAAAATCCAAATAGAAAGTTCACCTTGCTTGCTTTATCTTCAGTGTTCTTCTTATATGGCTGGGGAATGAAGTTAAGCTGATACACTTTATCCACAGGTGAATCACAATTCTTTTCACAGAGGCTTTTTACTGCAAAAGTCTTCGCCTCGTTAGACTTGAGTATTGTCTTGCCAGGGCTGACAGCCAGATCCCACAGGGGGAAATTGGCTTTGGTCAACGGGATTTTTTTCAATGTGTTATTTTCAACCTTGACTTGACTGACCGTCGCCAAGACAAAAATAGGTTCCCGATTGTCATTGTTTGACAAGACAAATGTCCCATTACCATGTTTGTCACTGGCAAGCATCATATCGCTAATGGCAAATGCATTGGCATAATTGCAAATCAGCGACATCAATATGAATGGTATATATTTACTCATTTTTTATCCTCTATCAATTAAGTACGTATGTTGAACCAGGCTTGGCTTCAATTGCATAGGCCTTCATCGCATCAAGTTTAGAACCTTGCTCAGCCGTCAAGAAGCCGTCCAGTTTCAGAAACAGAAACTCTCGATTCCCTACCGTCTTGGTAATAAATTCAAACGGTTCGTCCTGTAAACCGGCGATCAATTTTTTCATCAACCCTTTATCATCATACTCTCCGACATAATAGAAGTTTTTGTCACTTCCCTTGGCAATCTGATAGCCTTCATCATCTATATCAAACTGCGGCATACAGAAATTCTCGCCCAGGTTGTGATTCCCGACCATGTTGAGATTCGGGATCAGGCAGCGTTGATTGTTAGCCTGCAGCTCATAAGGCATGCCCATTCTGACTTTGAATTTGAAAACACCATCTGATAGCTCTTCTACACTGACACACCCGACACCTTTGCATGTCACTGTATCAATTGCACGCCCCTCAAGATCATTAAAGATGGAAATGTATGAACGCACCTCATGCAGGTCTACATCCAGATTGACCAGAGTGCCAGGATAACTGCTGGCAATAGTACTGGACTCACCATTGTTGTAATAATCTGAACTCTCCATATCCAGTGACACCTGATACTCTTTATATTTTGTTAATGGATATAACTTGACATCATCATCCAGAATTACATCAGCCTCAGGGTCTCCATTCCGCTTTACTTTCACTACAGAGGAAAACAGGCGATCACTCTTTTCAGATAATGATGAGTCCAACGAAGTATTTTTCACCAATAAATAAGAATCAGCTCTGTCTGCGGTGGAAAATATATTATTCGAGGTAACCACCTGCGTTGTATGGAGACCACCATTCAAGCCTGCCTCACCACGACTATCAACATAGGCATAAGCGTTACTGGTCAATAGTTCATTATTGTAGCTACCATTGACAGACAGGTCCGTGGCCATATTGGTACTCTGATATCCGTCGTAAGACACACCAACTTCTCCAGACAGCGATGCGTTTTTCGACGACATAAGCTCATCTCGTGTATACGCCGTTCTGAATGAAGATCCTCCGGAACGCCCCGTATAGGCATTCATGCTAATAGAGGCTTTCGTTGTGATTGGTATCGATACATTCAAACCAAATGTATAATCGCTCTCAAATGTTTCATTTTTGTTGTAGCCAACGTTAATATCAATCGTGCTGTCTGCCAGCCAATGAAATGTATAGCCAGCACTGTAACTTTCATAATTGCTGGCCAAGCCATTGTCTTCATTAAAGATGTAATCGGTGACCAATATCCCCTTGCCTTTCGTGTAAGTGACGTAAGCATTGCCTGTACCGATCGGCTGATAATAACTCGCTGATATGTCATTATTAGAACCAAAACCGAATAAGTAGTTATCCAGCTCATCAAGGGTGTTATCCCCTCGATCATTGTATTGCGACCAGTCGACAGAGATATTATATAGTCTGACCCCTGCCTGGCTATAATTGCTGCTATTATCAAATTGGCCATATAATGCATGCGTTGAAAAATTTTCATTAAAATCAAATTTCAATGCAGCTTTGGCATACCAGGAATTTCGGCTGTTCAATAATCCGGCGGCAAGCGTGGTACCTTCACTCAACTTATAGGCCAGATCGGAGCGAAGAAATACCTGCTCATCGAATTCATCACTGAATTGATGAATCATCTCATCAGAAGTATCACGAGAGTCCCCCCCCATAAACTTTCCCAAGGTGAATTGATAATCCATCTCACCAACGGCAAGATTGTAATCATTATTATTATAAATCTTGCGATGTTCTTCCAGAATAACTTTGTCACCAACATAAACACGGATTATTGCGTCATAATTCCCTTTGGGAAGACGATAAAAGGAAATAAAGTTTTGACCTGCAACCGCATTTTCACTCAGAATAATTTTATCACCCTTGAGGACTTGAACACGCCCTGCCGAGGGAGATGAAAAATAAAGTCGCTTACTATTTTCTTTATTGTCTCGCTCCAATTCATTGGATGAACCAATCTTCAATGCGAGCTGATTGTATCGGCTGTCATCGGCCAACAACAAAGTACTGTTGAAAGCATAGAGAGCATCTTCACCAAAATAACCAAGCTGAACTTTCGATTTTGGAATCGCATAGGTATAACTGAATTCATTATACTCAAGCTTGTTATCACCCGTGGTGGATGATGAAAAATCACTGAAGAATTGCCCCCCCATCATGTGAAGTGTGCTGAGGTTATTCCAAGTGAGACTGCTATTCGCCGAACGATCCAGTGATGCATATACATCGCTACTGGAGATCAGTGCAGAGCGCCCGACTTTATCGGATATATATTGTTTTTGTCCGTTCTGGGTGCTCATCAGTTCAGGTGAGATAAAAAGTCGAACAAATTGATCATCCTGACTATACACAATGTCAAAACGGGAGCTGATAAACTGGCATGAATCGGTACTACCGACGCACTTGTCAGAAGAAGTCATGCCATTGACCAGTTCCTCGGAAAAACGTTCTGCACTGGCCTCATCGACAAAATGCAGCTTCATAAATTCCGTGAGCTTGTCTTTTTCTGACGCAGCCAAAAAAACACTGTCAAATGTACCTTCTATACTGGCTTCAATGAAATCCGAGTCACCAATATAGAACTTGGCCACCATTTCCTGACGTTCATAAAGATCAGCAAACCCCGCTGGCGGCACAATATCATTTGCCAAGCAACTGGCGGATGTAGCCATTAACATAGCCAACATAACTGCAAGATATTTCATATGTTCAGCTCCGCCAAAAGCACTACGCTACCGCCACAACGCAGTCCCTGTGCAATAATCTCTTGACTGGTCAGTTTGACCATATTTTCATTTTTTAAGTACCCATCACCGGTTACCAATGGAAAACTGTCAAAATTTATATGTCCATTGACAAATGGTTGTTCATCGATGAGTACACTGATGAAGTTCTCCTGAATGACAGTACCATCTCGCTGGCAGGTTGAAATATTGCTATCCAATGTGAGCTGATAGCCAAATCCAGTCTCTGCCTCGGGGATATTTGTCTCAATAGTCAGGGGTATCATCTTGTCCTTGAACTTGTTCTGAGCCTTGTCAAACTCCAGCTCCACAAAAGAATCCTCTAACTCAAAACGGGTAATGGTGTAATCAAAGAAATTTAACTTATTGAGATGGGTGACAGGTCTGAAATCATGGTTCAACCCGGCTGATATAACTGGCTTGGACACCAGAAAAAAGCATACTAGCCATAGTAGTCTCACGATAAACCCACCTATTGTTATCCGAATATGTTTTACATTTAATCTTTTGTGTAACCATTGAATTGATTCAATGTAAAAATTCCCAGCCAAAATGAGTCACGATAATACTCACTTTGGTTTCAGAACCTTTATTTATACTCATGCCCTCAATCGAGGGCATGAGTGACTGACTTGTCAGCTCTGGAAATGTAATTACAGACCCAGCTCGGCAGACACGACAGCGCTAACCTGAACTCGCTCACCGGCCTGGATACCGGGAATAACAGCATCGTTGGACACGTTGACAGCCAGTGCATAATCGTCATTTACCTTGGTACCGATATCCAGAGCGTTGCCATCGGCAACAAACTTGACGTTGGCACCGCTCATATCGGTGGTAGAGGCATCGACTGCATAGGATTGCAGCGTCCAGTCGACAGAGGTTGCGGTAATCGGGAGACCCACGACCGGTGCGGTCGCATCACCATCATTTTCGTGAGCTTCGATATTGATCGCGGTGGAGGTGAAGGTACCGTCTGTTTTCACATTCAGAAAACCAGCACGGATCGGGCCACCCAGTTCACCGGTGATGACAATGTCGTCGCTCGCGACAGAAAACGGCACCAGGCCTTTCCAAGTCAGAGTCTCCGCAGCCTGAGTCGGCAGCAGGGCCGCATTGGCACCAGCAGACATGATCAACAGACCGGCGGCCATAGTGATGACGCTTTTTTTCATTATTACACCCTCTTTAAAATTAGATACATCCAAAAATATATTCACAAAAATAGTATCGAACAGAAACATGCATTCAATTTGCTGCCAGCGTTTCGATGGCAGTATTTTCTGTCATGATTGATTTTGATTCATGACAAAAAGCGAAAACATTAGGATGGTTTACGAAATCACTTATATGGATTGATAGCCAACAAAAAGCATGTAACATCATAATTTATATGACATTTATATGATGAAAAAGCCATGGGAGGTGACTATTTCTGTTGTTTTCAACATTGTATTTTAAGGATTCAAATTCAATACTACATTCCCATACACGGTGGATAATCAATGCATGAACCAGGGTAATCACCATGAAGTCAAACTTGCCACAAATCACTTTCACAATACATTTCATTACATTAAGCCTAGCCCTTTCAGCTTCTGGTTATCTGGCTCATCGGATTGCAGAAGATGACATCAGGTCTCAATTGAACAGTTTTTCTTCGCGAGCCTTGGACAGAGCAGAAAAAGTATTAATTGATGCTCAGGTGGCTCTAATACAGGCTGACAAGATCAGCGAGATTAAGTGTTCAGCACCGTATTCAGAAAGGCTAAGAAGTATATCGCTGCAACATAGATATGTTCAGGATATGGTATATATGAATAACTCCGTAGTAGAATGCTCTGCTCTCAGGGAAAGTATGCAGATTGCCGTTCCAAAAGCAGACTGGAAAAACGAGAAGCATTTCTCTGCTTGGTATACCATGCCTTTTCAGCTCTACCCGGCATTTAAAATGTTTGGTCTCGGCTATAATCAATATCTAGCAATAATAGATCTCAGATCATTTATAGATATCGCACCTATGCATGATGAGAATGAATTAATGATGCTTGATACCAAAAATAATGCTGTCATTGCAGCATGGTCTGGCATGGACAAAATAGCCCTTCAGAAAGTATTAAAGCATGGTGAGAGTTCATTGTATAAAAATGACAGGTATTATACTATTCAACGTAGCAATTTATTCCCTGTGGCAATAGCAACGTCTCTGCCCGTAGATAAATATCAATCCGTGTTGCTAAAGAAATTGAAGCTATGGCTGCCACTCTCCGTCTGTTTAAGTGGACTTGCTTCATGGCTTATCACGAGATTATTAAGATACCGCTGTTCTCTCACCTTTCAACTCCAAGATGCCATAAAACGGCATAAATTGAGCGTCAGCTATCAACCGATAGTAAACTTGTCATCTAATATACCCGTTGGCGCCGAAGCCTTGCTACGCTGGCGAAGAACAGATGGCAGCATGATGTCACCCGATGTGTTCATTCCTCTTGCGGAGAGAAAAAACCTGATCACAGATATTACTCACGAGTTACTTAACCTGGTTTTTCTTGAAATGGGTGACTACTTGATAACACATCGACAAAAATATATCTCGCTGAATTTTTCAACTATTGACATACAGAATAAAAAAACCATGAACCTGCTTGACATGTATCTGAAAAAATACGATGTGAAGCCGAAGCAAATATGCATAGAGGTGACTGAACGTAGTTTTATGAACGTTAGTGAAATGAGCGAGATCATATCAAAAACAAGATCGATTGGTCACTGTGTATATATAGATGATTTTGGCACCGGATATTCAAACCTATCCTATTTGCAAGACCTGAATGTGGATGTAATAAAAATTGACAAATCATTCATCGCCACAGTACATCTTGATGCAGCGTCCAGTCTGGTCGCACCACATATTATTAATATGGCGCATTCATTGAATGTAAAAATGGTCGCTGAGGGTGTAGAAATACCTGCACAGGCAGATTATTTGAGAGCGAAAGGCGTACAGTTTGCTCAAGGCTGGTTATTTGGCAAGGCTATGCCATCAACTGACATGATTCGCCACTTTGACGAAACTGACCTCGGCAACGCAAGCGCGTCATCCAATCTCTTTCAACAAACACTAAAACAGATTTCATAATATATACGTTTATATTTCTTGTATTTCCAATAAATAAAATACCCCACCAATAAAACATGATAGTTTTATCGATGGGTATATTTTAATTTTATAAAATCGTCTTCTATCCAATGACTGCCATCATGGGATCTGACACGCTATGCTTGCCGGTCTCGATACGCCCTGCATAACGGCGCATAAGACCAGCATCAGAATGAATGGTAAAGTCATACCATCCCGCCTGTTTGATACAGTCAATCCGTTCTTTCCGCTCCTCTCGTGGTGTCAATGTCAATGTCGATTGATTACCAAGATATACGCGGTTATCCAGTGTCAGTGTGAGCGGATTATCTGAATGATTGGAGAGAGTCAGTAACAATGCAGGCTCCGTCAGGTCGTAACAAACACTCACTTCCATATAATGATCAAGACTGGCGGTTCCTGCAAAAGCACGATGGTAACCATTGGGACCCAATAACCAAAGATCATAACCCAGCTCCGGATCGATCAGCCACTCATCTTCGAGTGTTTCCTGGCTATCGATGGCATAGCGCCGAGGCACGGCATCCAGCTCAAGCTTGTTATAAACATGAATAAGCATCCCTTGTGACCCAGTGTTACTCATCTTCAGCATCACCCTGTCTGCCGTCAACTGCTCAGCATTGACATGCAACTCGTAGGGCAATGCTCTGGAAGGTCGAATACCAATGGTCTGTATAGGGAGCTGCTGTTTTTCTACCGCAGGCGGCAAAACCTGAGCCATCGCTTCTTGTTGTTTTACTAACGCATTGGCTTGTGATTTTTCGATCATTGGCAGGGTGGGAATGGTTTCATCATTGGGATTGCTGAAATTGAGCGTCGACTGCATATCACCACAAATAGCACGACGATACGGGCTTATATTCTCTTCTGCCACACCAAAACGGGCCTCTATGAAACGCAACACAGAGGTATGATCGAATACTTGAGAGTTGACCCATCCGCCACGACTCCAAGGCGACACAACGAGTGCCGGCACCCTGGGACCCGGACCATAAGGACGGCCGTCGCCATGATATTCATCTTTTGCATCCAGATTGCAGATACCCTGTGCATTGTCATCGAGGATAGTGGGTGGTGTAGGCGGCGGCAGATGGTCAAAAAATCCATCATTCTCATCAAAATTGATGATCAGTACCGTTTTGCTCCACACCTCGGGCCGTTCGGTCAATGCATCAAGCACTTCTTGCATATACCAGCCACCTTGCACCGGGCTTGATGGCCCAGGATGTTCAGAATATTTTGCCGGTGCGACAATCCAGGAAACTTGCGGCAAGGTTCCCGCGGCAATATCTTCACGCAAAGATGCCAGAAACCCCAAATCAGGCATAGTGTTGCTGACACCTTTCAATAACGGGCTTATCCCCTCGTCATCTGGTTTCCAGCCAGGGTAGGGAAAACCGTTTGCCAAATTACCTTTTTGCTTGTTTGCCAAACGATAGTTAACAAACCCGGAAAGGGCATTATCTGTGAAGTTGTCGGGTAAATTTTGATATACTTTCCACCGGATCCCCGCATCTTCAAGACGCTCCGGATAAGTGCGCCACTGATATCCTTCATTTGGGCTTCCAAGAGAGTCAAAACTGTTATCTATAGCTGGTGGATTTGGATCATCGGCATGATGATTTATCCCTGTCCATAAAAACAGGCGATTAGGATTGGTACCACCATGGAAGGAGCAATGATATGCATCGCAGATTGTAAATGCATTTGCCAATGCAAACTGGAACTGGACCTCGGCCTCATTATAATAGCCCATGGATTGTTGCTGTTTATATGTTGGCCATGCATCCATCCTCCCCTCATGCCATGCTTGCTGAGCATCATTAAATGAGTGAGGTGTACCATCCACACGTTGAGCATTGCCAAGGCGACTGTCCAGATGATAAGGCGTGAGCAAGCGAGTATCTCCTTCTTGCTCAAAACGTTGCCACCAGATATCCCCATTGACGGTAGGTATCGGGTGGCGATCGCCAAACCCGCGAACCCCCGTCATAGTGCCAAAATAATGGTCGAAGCTTCTATTTTCCTGCATCAGGACAATAATATGCTCTACATCCATAATCGTCCCGCTTGAGTTATTAGCTGGGATACTCAATGCCTTGGCAATCGATGGATGAATAAAACTGGCTGTAGCCGCCATAGCTGCACTGACGCCGGACAACTTCAGAAATGCACGTCGACTCTTGTTTGTATCATCTTTCATTTAAAATGCCTCTTTGCAGACCTTTAGTAAATGTTATTATTGTGGTGGACAATGCACCTCATTTGGCTCAATAATTATTGGTGGTTCGATGGTTTCCGGTTGCTCAGTGCTATTTTCATTACACCCCCAAAAAAATAGCACTGAACCTACGACCACCAATAAGCGCAGTAAGATTAAAAACCTTTCCGTTACATATTTCATGCTATCCAATCCAATTATCAATTCACCCTCAATGGTGACAACAAACACTAGCGTCTATTTATGAATGGGCGATGACAAAAAAATTATCATTATGCAAACAAGCCTCTACCAACATAATCATCAATATCGAACCATGACTTTTATTTCATGTTTTATTTCAAGTCTTTATATGAAAAGAGCAGATATTTCAACTGTGGCATCAATGTGACAACCTGAATGCTAGCTGTATGAACATGATTATTTATTAAGTGAGGTAATTATAATTAAACTCGAGTGTGTAGTGCCATGCGCAACTGTGGAATAGATAATAGTGGCGGATGAGCAAACCAATACGCCTGGAAATCCAAAGGCGAATCTATCAAAAACACATCGAACAAGCATATCCCACGCACTATGGTTCACGATGCCCTGGGTTCCCAAATTCGGATGGCTTTAATGAGACAACTGAATGCTGGATTGATCTGAGCACGGCCTCCCCTTCCATAGAATGGGGCGATTGGAGTCGCACTCGGCAGGGATGTGAAGAATGATTCTCAGACCACGACAACCCAGAGGAAGATCCGCACACTGGCGTTACAGGTTGTAACGCCATCATATCTCGTTACCGCGAACACCATCTGGCCCATAGCCCCGAGCCGCAAAGACAGGCCCTCTTCTTTTATGATGGACCTTGTCAATTTCGTTGCCACGTCACATTTGAGCGAGGTATATCCTTGTATATTCGACATATTTACTTCGAAAAAGCCTGATTGGGCAGGTGCCGTTGCCACTTTCCCCAGTGACCTTTCAGCATGGAGCATGCCAAATGAAAATCACCCCTATCGCCATCGCATTGCTGGCGGCCAGTTCAGCCAATGCCGCCAGCCCAGCCAAACCCACCGCCCAGACCATTTATCTCGGTGGCGATATCGTTACCGTCAATGATGCGGCGCCGACGGCGCAGGCGCTGGCCATCAAGAATGGCCGGATCCTGGCGCTGGGCAGCGAGCGCGATATCCTCAAGCTGCGAGATGGTGAAACCCGCGTGATCGACTTGCAGGGAAAAACCTTGATCCCGGGCTTTATCGATGCCCATGGTCATGTCTTCAACACCGGGATCCAGGCGCTCTCCGCCAATCTGCTGGCCCCACCGGATGGGGCAGTGACCAGCATAGCGACCCTGCAACAATCGCTACGAAACTGGGTCGCCAAGCCGCAAAACAGGGAGCACGGGATCATACTGGGTTTCGGCTATGACGACTCCCAGCTCAAGGAAGGGCGCCACCCCACCCGTCAGGAACTGGATGCCGTATCACAGGATCTCCCTGTGCTCATCATTCACCAGTCTGGGCACCTCGCGACACTCAATAGCAAGGCACTGGCGCTGGCCGGATTCGAACCCGACAGCAAAGATCCGGAAGGGGGCAAGATCCGCCGTGAGGCGGATGGCAAAACGCCCAATGGGGTACTGGAGGAAACAGCCTTCTTTGGCACCTTGCTGCCGATGTTCGCCAAATTGAACGACAGAGAAAACGAGGCGATTTTCAAGGCAGGCATGACACTCTATGCCAGCTTCGGTTACACCACGGCTCAAGAGGGGCGAGCCTCTACCTCCGCAGTCAAGACCATGTACCAGCTAGCCCAGAAAGCCAAGCTGCCCCTGGATGTCGCGGCCTATCCCGATATCCAGATTGCGCGGGATGTCATTGCCCCGCCCTACTACTCCAACCACTACCTGAACGGGTTCCGGGTAGCGGGGGCCAAACTCAACCTCGATGGCTCCCCCCAAGGCAAAACCGCCTGGCTGACACAACCCTATTTTATTCCGCCTGCCGGGCAAAAGGCCGGTTACAAGGGTTATCCCAGCATGAGCGATGAGCAGGCCGCCAGTTATATCGAACTGGCTCAACGCAATAGCTGGCAACTGCTCACCCACGTCAACGGTGATGCCGCCATCGATCAGTTGATCAAGGGGATTGAAGCCAGCGAAAAGAAACATGGCAAACCGGATCGTGGTTTTATCGCCATACATGCACAGACCGCCCGCAAGGATCAGGTCGCCTCGTTCCAGCGGCTCGGCATCTTCCCCTCCTTCTTCCCGATGCATACCTTCTACTGGGGGGATTGGCACAGTGACTCCGTGCTTGGCAAAGATCGGGCACAAAATATCTCTCCCACCGGATGGGCTCGTGAACTGGGGATGATCTTCACCTCGCACCACGACTCTCCCGTGGCATTGCCTGACGCCATGCGGGTCTATTATGCGACCGTCAACCGGATCAGCCGCACCGGGCGCGCCATCGGGCCGGATCAGCGGGTCTCAGCTCTGGATGGGTTGAAGGCGCAAACACTGTGGGCGGCAACCCAATACAAGGAGGAGCGCAGCAAGGGGTCGCTGGAAGTGGGCAAACTGGCGGACATGGTGGTGCTCTCGGCGAACCCGCTCAAGGTGAAACCGGAAACACTGGCCGACATCCGGATCGAAGAGACGATAAAGGAGGGTGTCTCCATCTACCATCGTGACGGACAGACAGCTCAGGAGTCGACCGGCTGCACGGACTCTGCACGCTGCAGTGCGGTGGCCACGACAGCCATGGTGGCAGCAGGCCTATTGCATCATCAGCCACACTAGACAGAAGCATGGCCTGACACACCTATACGCCCACGCCAGAACAAGAAATGCAAAAAGCCCGGTCGAATCATCGACCGGGCTTTTTCAAAAGATGGCGGAGAGACCGCCCGCCATAATATAGTCTAAAACCAGTCATGCAATTTCAAATAATCACTTTAAATCAAAATGTTATAAATAAACACCGTTCAATCCATTTCAATCTCATATCATCAAAACGGCGTTGTTTCCTAAATCAGCAATCAGGTTACAACGCCCCCAGCCCCAGTGACAGCTACTCTCGGGGCTTTCTGACAGGCAGACCAAGGGTGTTCAGTTTGTTTATCGCGCTCACATACGCCATCACTTCTCCTACCTGGCCGTTGTATTTTCGCAGTCTGATTTTGCCTGCCATTAGCTGCTTGAACCACGACATCGCTGTTTCTGCCGACGAGCGACGGTGATACCCCGATATCTTCTTCCAGTGCGCTTGTACTTCCTTTCGCATCACCAGCAGAGCCTCATTTCTCGGATGTCCCTTTTCCCATAGCCCAGCGTTCTTGCGAGGCGGGATACAGGCTGCCGCCCCTTTACGCGCTATCAACTGATGGCTGGCTTTGCTGTCATAGGCGCCATCCGCATAAACACGGCCCAGCTTGCGACGAAGTGGGTTCAGTAATGTTGGCAGCACCTCAGTATCATGAACATTCTCCAACGACACTTCCGCCGCCACAATATCGTGAGTCTCCGGGTTTACCGCCAGATGCAACTTGCGCCAGACTCGGCGCTTTTCTGCCCCGTATTTCCTGACTTTCCACTCGCCTTCTCCAAATACCTTGAGGCCGGTCGAGTCGATAACCAGGCCTGTGATACGCCCCCTGGATGGCTGCCGATAGGCCACCTTCACTTTACGGGCCCGCTTGCTGACACAGCTACCGTCCGGGGCACACAGCGGCACATTCATCAGTTCGAACAGGGAGTCGAGTAGCCCCTGAGTTGCTCGCAGAGTGAGGCTGAAAATCCCTTTGAGCATCAGGAAGGTTGAGATGCTCTGGTCGGTGTAGAGCTGGCTGCGGCCCCGTCACCCATGATGGTCGTGGTGGAACCAGTTGTTCATGGCGGCGGCATCCACCCAGAAGGCGAGAGAGCCACGATAAATCAGAGACTTGTTATATTGAGACCAATTAGTGATGGGGTGAAGCGCCTTGCCCATGAATGCTGACTTGAAGGGAATGGTGGTGATCAGATCACCGCCTCCTCAGTTAGTTCCATTCAAGACATGTGGATTTGGGAAACAACACCCACCTTAGCACGCAGAACCCCATTTTGATCACCCACAATTATCCTGTTAACACCCTTATTATCTGCTGAATAACGAATAAACTCACCCTCATGAATATTAATTCCACTAGCCAATATATTGCAGCAAAACTATCAAAACCTTGGTACAACGCACCGATTTTTATTTTTCATCATTAATATAGATGACTACTGACATCAATATAAAATGTATCACAACCAAGCGGCAACAAACTCATCGATTGGGATAGGCTTTCCAATGAGGTACCCTTGCATCATGCTCACACCTTTAGAGGATAAATAATTTTTTTGCTCTATTGTCTCGACTCCCTCAGCAACCAGTATCATGTCCAAATTTTCAGCCAAGTCGATCAATGTATCCAACAGAGGCGATGATATGGCATTGGAGTCAATCATTGAAACAAATTGCTTGTCTATTTTTAGATAATCAAAAGAAAATTTCTGCAAGTATGCCAAACTCGATTGGCCGGTACCAAAGTCATCGAGGGCTAGCTTGATACCCATCCCCTTAACTAATGAAAAAAAATCTCGTGTCTTTACATCATCTTCCAGCAAGGTTCGCTCGGTCAATTCAAGAAATAATATGTTACTGTACCTTGGAAAGTGAGATATAAACCTTTTGCAATCAACTAATAAGTCACTACTATGACACTGCTGTGCGCTTATGTTGAATCCAATATGAAAGCTGGCAGGTAAATCGTCAACTCTTGTCGATAGCTTGGTCGATACCTGTTGCATAAGACTCGATGTGATTGTATTGATGAGCCCAGATGTCTCGGCCTGAGAAATAAAAAAGTCGGGAGTGATCAACCCTGTTTGGGGGTGCATCCATCTGACTAAAACCTCTGCTCCAACCAAGGCCCCCGTTTGGCCATCAACCAATGGCTGCAAGTAGGGCACAAACTCGTTATTTTTAACTGCTCGTTGCAGATCCTTCTGGAGTGACAGTGGCTGTCCTGTGCGATACCATGTATATGCAGATAACAAGGCAGAAATAAAAACAAGCAACATCACAACATATCCATTGTTTTTTATCAAATAATCTAAAAAATTAACTTGACCATAAGTTGCATATATTGAATATGGATATTTTTCGGATTTTTTGTTCATGCCAAACATGTCATAAATGTTAGGTTGTTCATCAAAAAATGCCCCTGACATATCTATCCATGCATCCTCGACATTAATGAGAAGAGCATTGTTATGCACTGCCATCCCAAGGAGAATTTTGATGTAGATGGCGTCAATAACACTGACAGCGGCCATGTCTTGAGCATGACTTTTGATGACCAACCCTCCCCTGGTTGGCATCATGGGAGTCCCTGACACCAGCTTGATATGGTAATCACCCGGCATATATATTTTCTTGTCACCTGTATACGACCCACAATAGATAAAATCATCTCTAATGACATTTACTGTTCTGACGTAAGGAGTGGTGGCCACTGCGTCTCGTAGAGTAGGTCTGACCTCATCACAACTTAAATTGCCAAGGCCTAACATTTTTTCATTGATACCGATGGAGTAATCCAGTGCTTGGTCAATAATTGAAATGGCTTGGGACACTGAGGTTTCAGACCAGCGTTTGAAGTCATATATTTGCTGATAATATAGGGCGCTAAAGCCCACTATCAAACATGATGCCGCTGTGGTGACGGATACTGATATTTGACGAAGCGTACAAATTGATGCGAGCATATAAATCTCATTTCATCGAAGTTATAACAATAAGAGAATGACGGCTCTCATGATAGAGAGCCGTTTATTACTGTTTCAGGTCGGGATATGTAACCGAAAAATGCTTATTGCGGCACGTTCAAGCCGGCTGAAGGGAGAGTGAAATAATCAGGGAAACCATCACCATTGATATCATCCAGGCCATCATCCCCTGTCACTTCATTACTCCCATTAAACACTGTGGTGTTGCGCTGCAAGGGATTTTGACCGAGGCGGATTTCAAGGCCATCCCACACCCCATCATTATCACTGTCCGGGCGGCCGGGTATGGTGCAGGGTTGCTGACCAACTGTGGAGTAGGGCACGACGCAGCCAGCCATTTCATCGCGGTTGCTGATGCCATCCCGGTCGGTGTCGATAGCCGCGTCATAAGGGACAAACTTGGCAGTCAAGATTTCATCGGCCACTGCCGAGCTGTCGCTGTAAGTGCTTTTTCCCCAAGTCACGACCGAGCCATCTTTGCGAATGGCGGCTATGGAATTGTAATTATTTTCAAAGGTATCAGTAACCGTCCACGCTGGGTTATCGCCGTTGAGCAGTTCGGCTACTGCTTCGCTCATATAGCCGTAACTGGAACTACCAATAGTCATCACTGAACCATCTTCGGCAAGAACACTGATATTTTTTGAAACGCCATAGAGCTTGACAGCTCGATGACTGGCATTAAATTCGCCCAACAGACCGGTGCCTTCACTACCCCAAGTGACGACGGACCCATCTTCTCGGAGTGCAGCTTTGATCCAACCTCCCCCAACTACCTCTACCACCTTGACTGAGCCATCCAGCAGATGGGCCACCGTAGAAATATCATTATCAAATCCCCACGCCACCACGGACCCATCCTGACGCAAAGCAACCGCGGATTGACTAGTCGAGATCAATTCAACTACTGGCACGGAGCCATTCAATTGGTTCGCTACCGCACTGCTATCACCTCCTTTGGTTGCATCTCCCCAGGTCACCACCGAGCCATCCTGGCGCAGGGCTGCAAAGGCAGTGGTGCCAACATGATGAATCGAGACTACCGGATTGGTGCTGTCATTCAGCTGAGCGCTGACCGCACTGCTGTTGCCTCCATTGGTAGCATCTCCCCAGGTCACCACAGACCCATCCTGACGCAGTGCTGCCATAGCATAAGCCGTCACGGTAAGTTGAGTCACCGGTATCGTGCCATCTAGTTTGCTGGCCACACTGCTACTGTCGCCTCCACGGCTTGCATATCCCCAGGTCACCACAGAGCCATCCTGGCGCAAGGCAGCAAAGGCGCCACCAAAGGAGTGATCAGTGGAGATGGAGACTACCGGGATCGTGCCGTTCAGTTGGTTCGCGACCGCGTTGCTGTTTCCTCCATTGCTTGAACTCCCCCAGGTCACCACAGAGCCATTCTGGCGCAAAGCAGCAAAAGAACTCTGACTGGGAGTGATGGAGATCACTGGGATGGTGCCGTCCAGTTGGCTAGCGACCAGACTGCTGTCGCCGCCACTTGAACTGCTGCCCCAGCTCACCACTGAGCCATCGGCCCGCAAGGCTGCCATCGCGTAAGCGCTCGCTGCTACCGATATCACCGGCACTGAGCCATCCAATTGGCTGGCCACTGCACTACTATCGCCACCAGAGCCTGCTGTGCCCCAGGTCACCACAGAGCCATCCTGGCGCAAAGCGGCTTGAGCAGTACTAGTACCGATGACAGAGACCACCGGCGGAGTGCCCTTCTCGGCGACGACCTGATCGCAGGCCATGGCACCGTAACTGCCGTTGTGGGCCACCGGGATGACGCAGGCATTAATGGTGCTGTTTTCCAGCGCGGGGGCCACGGTCAGCTCGCACGCGACGCCCGCCCCGGATGCGCATGGCAGGTAGTGCACCATGCCGCTGTAATAAGCCTGGCCGTAGTAGGCAAAGACCGACTCCCCTTCAGAGGTATCGCCGCCGGTACCCGGCGCATAGCTGTAACTGGCACTCAGGGTGTTGCCCAGCACCGGCACGCCACTGATGGTCACGGTGGCGCTGGGTGGTGTCACCCCAGAGGGGAAGGAGGGCGCCTGGGAGTTGAAGTCCGCACTGACGGTCGCACCGTCGGTGATGCCACTGATGGCGACCGGCGTTGCCTTGACCGTCAGGGTTTTCCCTACCATGTTGGGCTTCACATCCAGCACGGCATTGGTCGCCCCCGCAATATCCACCCCCTCCAGCTGCCATTGGTAGCGGCTGATGCCTTGCACATCCCCGTCTGCATCTTCGTATTGCGCAACGGCAAACAACTTGGCTTGGGTTCCCGAGGCGCCGCCATAGACCTTCAGGGAGGTAAAGGCTGGCGCCGTGTTGTAGTTCAACTTGAGCCAGTCGATATCGCCATTGCCATAAGCACCGTTGCTGTCGGCAGGGGCCACCGCAGCGCCCAGCTCATAGCCATCCATCGCACTGGTGACGGGCATCTCGCACGCCGCGCCGGGCGTGCAGTGCTTGAGGACTTGTATCATGCCGGCAGTATCCCGCTGCAACCAGACGAAGCGACTACTCCCTTCCGGAATACCAGTGGGGGAAAAATAGGTATAGCTGGCGGTGACCCACGTCGGGTTGAGCGGCTGGTCACTGCTGGCCGAGACATCCGCACTGGGCGCCTCACTGCCGGGGGCCTGTGTCTGGGGCACAAAGGCGGTGCACACTTCGCTGCCCACCAACTCCCCGGCCAGCGCCCTTGGTGTCACACACCCCTGAATATTGGTGGAGCTTGCACCGGTAAACTCCGCCAGCGACAAGCCCAAGGAAGCATGGGTCTCTCCCGGGATGGCCACGCCATCACGCAGCCAGCGATACAGTGGTTTATCGGGGGCATCACCTTCCGCATCGGCATAGCGCCCGGTCAAAAACACGGTGGGGATATCAAGCAATGCCGAATAGGTTGAGACATCCAGCGCCTGTGGTGCCGCGTTGACCGCTGGCGGGGTTGTGCCGCCGTCGCCAGTACCGAGCAACCCGGTGTCCCCATTGCCGCAGCCCAACAGCAGGGCCGAGAATGCGGAGGGTAACAGTACCTTGATGGTGTCAATTTTCATTACATCGCATCCTTATCTTGCAATACGGTGGTGGTAAAGGAGACCTCGACCCGACGGTTGGCGGCTTGCCCTGCTGGGGTGCGGTTATCCGCGACGGGTGCACGTTCTCCCATGCCTTTCACCGTTATCCGCTGGGGAGATACCCCTTTGCTGACCAGATAATCGGATACGGCCATCGCGCGAGCGGCAGAGAGTTGGTCGTTGTAGGTCGCAGAGCCGCGACTGTCGGTGTGACCGGTGATATAAATCCGGCCCGTATCGTAGCGGGTCAGTTGTGCGGCCAGCGGGGCGAGCGCATCTGGGTGGCTCAGCTCACTGCTGTTATCGGCAAAGGTCATGTCGCCGGACAGCGTCACTTCCCTAGAAGTAGGTGCTTTTTCCATCGCCACAGGAATGGTGGCCGCCACGGGCGCCGCCGCACCTTGCTGACCGAAGTGATAGCTCATGCCCAGCGAGGTGTAGTGCAGGTCGGATTGGCCCAGCAGGTCGGAGCCAGCCCCATCGATGTATTGATACTCGGCCCTTAGGGACAGCTCGCGTGACAGCGCCCACTCCATGCCAACGGCCAGCATCGGATTCCAGGCAATATCGGATTGATGGATTTGGCTGGTGCCGTGTTGGGTATCTTTCTCCATGTTGAGGTAGGAGACACCTAAGCGGGTATAGGCTGCCAGCGAGTCGGTCAGGCCATAATCGAAGCGCGCAGTCAGTTCACTCCCCCAGAGGGATGCAGCGGCGGTCTGGTCGCCATAGCGGGCATCCGGATTGCCGTAATCCGTCAATGCCCCTTCAATGGCCAACCAATGATTGAAACGGTAACCCGCCAATATGCCAGCCCCCAGCGTATCATCCTGACATTGGGTGGCATCTGCATTGCAGGCGTCCTGAAAATGGCTCCACCCCAGTCGAGCCCCAAGATAGGCATGTTCGTTGGACTGGTTTGTCGCCGAGGCGGAAGGGCTTATCAGGGCTGAGCTAAGCAATACCGTGCTCAACACACTGACCGCAGGGAGTGGGCTTTTTATCATATTTATCCTCTGTATCATCAATATCAGGGGTCATAAACACGATATGTGCTTACCCCATAAAGATGCATCTGTGATGCGAAGATGAGGATTATATGAGCTAACAATGCTCACTTATTGAGTAATTACGAATGGAGTTGGTGATATTTGACGTGGGTGAGGGTGATCACACTGGCATACAGACAGCATTCAGTTTTGCTTCATTAATGTTGCGTATTCTGGCGAACTAAGTTTTCCAAAATTGAACACTGCTCGTTGAGGGTATACACATTCAAGCCTCTGGATGAAATAGACAGCTCTGGGACAAGCAATGGTCTATGTATCAAGTTCTGAGCCAATAGCAGCAGAGACAGGAGATAAGGATACCCCCTTGTCTACTTGCCGATGGCGTTGTTACGTCAAGCTTTTCCATCCGATAGTGGGGATGCCTTGCACCACAAGGCTTCCGACAAGATGTAGCACTATCAGGAACAGTTATTTAGCATAGTCGCTGTCTGGCAGCGACCATCCAGCTGTCCACCTACAAGAGAAGAGCAAGCCACGGCCTCAAGTAGTAGTGGTGCCCATCAAGATAGGCCGTAACGAACCGAGCTCCTGTGGCAGCGGCAATAAATACAAGCAGTGTGTTTGCACTGACCTGCAAAACAAATAGCAAGAGATGGCCGTGGGCCCTCTCTAATTAGACAACGTGCAGAGGATAAACCCAACAAGGAGTCCAAAGCAGTCCAAAGAGATCGCAGCCAGCACCCAATGGCATACCAGGAAAACCACTAAAACAAAAAGCCCAACCAATTTAATTGGTTGGGCTTGGTATGTGGCGGAGAGACAGGGATTCGAACCCTGGGTGGTATTGCTACCACAATTGATTTCGAGTCAATCCCGTTCGGCCACTCCGGCATCTCTCCATGGGCTTCATTCTTACCGAACCCGGTCTGGTAAATCAACCTGAATCTCTTTAAAGATCAACCAACTGTCTATAAAACAGGCAAGGATCGCCATTTTTACCATCGACCAGCAATGGCACTTCAATGGCACTTCAATGGCGCTTTTATCGCAGAGCACAGAGTCCGAACCAAGCACAAGCCAGGTGAGTATGATGATGCGCCACCGCTCGGCTCACTGGTTTGCAGGTTGTGGCATGCCCCATTACCAATGGGGTTCATCCAAGATTATCCGGCACTGTATTAAAAAGGTGTAAGAAGCCGTCAAAAGGCCCCTTCTTCGTGACAAGACCCTTCTGTAGCCCTTGTGGGACGGACTGGTAATCAGGAGTGGATTGGTTAACAATTTCACCTCTCTTTTCAGGGCGGGCAGTGACCGGCCCTCACGCCATTTGACAGGAAGTACCATGTTCAATGCACAAATCGCCTCACTGCTGCTGATGACAACCAGCCTCTGGAGCGCGTCAATCTGGGCCACGGCCTATTCCTTGCCACCGGCAGACAGCCGTTTGATCGGCGAGCTCGAGGACTACATAGTCCAGCAGAATGAACACCTTGAACTGATCGGCAAACACACCCAGATTGGCTTTTTGGCACTGCTCGAGGCAAATCCCGGAGTGGACCCCTATTTACCCAAACCGGGTACGCGCTTGACCCTGCCGACCCAGATGTTGCTGCCGGATGTACCAAGAGAGGGCATTGTCATCAACCTGCCCGAACTGCGCCTTTACTACTTCCCCAAGGGGAAAAATGAGGTGATCGTCTTGCCCATCGGTATCGGCGACATAGGGCGGGAGACCCCGGAGATGACCACGACGGTGATCGCCAAGAACCCCAACCCGACCTGGGTACCCGGCCCCATGGTGCGCAAATCCTGGCTGGAACAGAAGGGGATAACCCTGCCTGCTGTCGTGCCGCCAGGTCCGGACAATCCCCTCGGCAAGTTCGCCATGCGTCTCGGTTACGGCAAGCAGGACTACCTCATTCACGGTACCAACAAGGAGTTTGGTGTCGGATTGAGGGTCAGCGCGGGCTGCATTCGCCTGCGCCCCGATGATATCGAGGCCCTGTTCAACATAGTTCCCCTCGGCACTCAGGTACGGGTGATCAACCAGCCGGTCAAAACCGCCAGCGAGCCCGATGGCCACCACTGGCTGGAGGTCCACTCCCCCCTATCCCGCACTGAGCTGGAGCTGGAACAAGGCGCCCCCCTGATCCTCTCAGCCGAGGTGGAAACCTTTATCGCCATGCCCGAGGTCGATGCTGACAAGGTGGCCAACGCGCTGAACCATAAGAATGGTATTCCACGCCCCGTCAGTGGTTAACGGCAACCCTGTGTTCATGAAGGATCTTCCATGAGAAACCGCGTCTGGTTCTTGCTCACCCTGTTGCTCAGCCCGCTGGCACTGGCCGACATCCTTTGGATGGACAACGGTGACCGGCTGACCGGCACCATAGAAGAGATAGGTGATGAGCAGGTACGCATCGCACTCCCTTACAGCTCGCCGATCACGGTCAAGCGCGAGGCAGTCAAACGTTGGCGTCTGGAAAAACAGGACAAACCGAAACCGACAGTGAAGACGGGTATCACTCTGCTCGCACTCACCCCGGATGATAAAAAAGCCTGGCTGTGGACAGGCAACAGCGACCTGAACGTGAAGCTCAAGCACAGCGACAAGCAGACCAACAACGTCAACCTGAAAGCCGCCACCGAGCTTGCCAACCTCGACTGGCGATACAGCCTGGATGGGGAATATATCTACGAAACCGCCAACAACGTCACCAACAGCCATGAGTATCGGCTCAAACCCATGCTGGACTTCTTCTTTGACCAGAACTGGTTCGTACGCTCCTCCATCGACTATGAATATCAGATGCTCGATGCAGAGTATCTGGATCTGGGTTATGCCTCGGGCCCGGGGTACAGGTTCTGGAACGACAAGAAACACCGCCTTGAGCTTATCTCCCAGGCGGGTCTGGAACGCGCCTATTTCAGGCCGGGTTACTGGGACAATTTTGTCATCGCAGACATATTCCATGACAGGATCATCAATTATCCCCTTCTCAACCTCGGCTGGGATTACCGCCAGCCGATCTCCTTGTGGTCAGAAAACATAGAGTTGTTCAGCAAAGGGAACTACAAGAAATATCTTTCCCAACCCTCCGCTTACCTGACCCGTGAGCAATCCGTGCAGGGAAGTCTGGGAGTTCGTTACTACTTCAACGACCATTTGCGCCTTTCCTGGTCAAGCGAGTTGGATTGGGAAGATGCCTGGCTGGACTATCAGGGCTTCCACCAACAACTGGCTGACAAGGAGTGGCGCCACCTGATAAGCCTTGGGGCCAGCTTCTAATCATCGGGGCAAGCCATTCATGAGCGAATGGCTGAGCTACAAAGCAGTACAACTGCCATAAACAAAGCAGGCTCACCGAGGCGAGCCTGCTTTGTTTCAATACGATTCATGCCACAAGGGTAATGGTCTTCACGGCATCAGAAGTAGATCCGGGTGACAGATTCAATGACACAGCCGGGGCGACGAATGCCTTCAATCTCGACCTTGATCTCCTTGAGCAGCTCAAGCCCCCCCTTGATGGGCGTCACTCGCAGCAGCTTGGTGCGTGCGCGGATATTGCTGTCCACCTTGATAGGATACGGGAAACGCACCTGATCCAACCCGAAGTTTACCACCATACGGGCGTTCGGAAACTCGGGCGTCGCCTCGTTGATACTGCCCGTCAGCCGCGGCAACAGCGCCAGAGTCAGAAAACCATGGGCTATGGTGGTCTTGAACGGCGACTCGGCAGCGGCACGCTCAGGGTCTGTGTGGATCCACTGATTGTCGCCGGTCACGGCGGCAAACTCATTGATCATCTGCTGACGGACCAGCAACCATTCCCCCACGTGGGTCTCCGCGCCTATGCTGGGCTGCAGAGTGGCAAACAGAGCCGCAGCCTCACCACTGAGCTCGACTGACGGCTCATCAGCCTGCAGGGACTGACCGTTGGCAACCTGCGCCGAGCCCGCTTGCCGCTGCACGGACTGACTGTCAGCTTGCAGGTCCAGCACTCGACCCAGCAGAGGGTGGAGGTGTGCCTTTTGCTGAAACTCACGCCAGTAGTCGCGGATCGCCGGAGAGAGCCAATCCTTGAGCTCAAAGGGGTGCTGCGCCAAAATTTCGCGCTTGCGCTTCAGAAAATCGACAACTTTCATCTACCGATCCCTATTCGATTCAAAGCCTGTAAAGAGGTCTAACCAGTCCTATTTTATGAAAGTTTCAACTGCAAGTGCAAAAAAATCTCAGCGTACAGCTGTACCATGGAGAGAAGTGGTCACTAACTTACTGGTTACAAGCCTGATGGCACAAGGGGGAAAACGATTGTTATGGCGCGTCAACCGGCAAGGAGCGCCGCGTAAATCAGGGCCCGAAACAGCGGCCACACCGTCTGAGTGCCGCTGTTTATACCCTGCTTGCCCCGTCAGTCGTCGTCACGCTGTGCCGGTTGCCACCACTGCCCACAGGCAGCCTCATCCCGAAAACACCAGGCCAGGATCCGGCTCACCTTGTTGCCCTGCGCCATGTCGATCACCCGCACCTGACGGGCCCCAACCTGGGTCAGCGCCCTCTTTGCGGCCGGCAGGTTTTCCTTCTTTGACACCAGCGAGCTGAACCAGAGGCACTGGTTTGCAAACTCCTTGCTCTGGGCAATCATGGTGGCGAGAAACGCGGCTTCACCTCCTTCGCACCAGAGCTCTGCCTTCTGGCCGCCGAAATTGAGCACGGGCGCACCCTTCACGGTTTTGCCCAGATTGCGCAGCTTGCGCTCGCTGCCCTTGCTGGCCTCATCGAGCGATCCATGGAATGGCGGATTGCACAGGGTCAGGGCGAAGCGCTCCTGCGGGCTTATGATGCCGCGAAAGACGTGTTTGGCATTGCCTTGATGGCGGCACTCGATCTGTCCGCCCAGCCCGTTGCTCCTGGCCAACAGGTTCGCCGCCTTGACCGATACCGGATCGATATCGGAGCCGATGAAACGCCAACCATACTCGCGAGCCCCCAACAGCGGGTAGATGCAGTTCGCCCCCACACCAATATCCAGCACCCGGACCCCCTTGCCGGTCGGTACGCGTCCCGCACTCTCGGCCAACAAATCCGCCACCCGATGCAGGTAGTCCACCCGTCCCGGGATCGGTGGGCAGAGATAACCCGCCGGCAGATCCCAATGCTGGATGCCGTAATGCAGGGCCAGCAAGGCCTTGTTCAGCGCCTTGACGGCGGCCGGTTCGGCAAAATCCAGGGTCTGGGTACCGTGCTCGTTGACGAATACGAAGGGTCGCAGCTCGGGGGTTCGCTGGCAAAGCGCATCGAAATCATAGGGAGCCTGATGGCGATTGCGTGGATGCAATCCGGATTTGCGATCGGAGTGGGTCTTCATGCTGGGCCTGCCGAGGGAAAACGGGCCCACACTATAGTGATTTGGCCCCGTAAAGTCTAAATTGCGGCCACAAAAAACCGGGCTTCAGGAGCCCGGTTCAAGTGAGGTTGGAAAAACAGTTCGTACTGCGAGCTGTTTGTCCAGCCTGACTCAGATGTCGATCCGGCGTGCTTGCCAGAACTTGCTGCGCCAATAGGAGCTATCCAGCTTGGAGCGCGTTACCCCGGCACTGGTCGAGGCGTGGATGAATTCGCCATTGCCTACGTAGATACCAACATGATTGAGACGACGATTGATCTTGAAGAACACCAGGTCTCCTTCGACCAGATCTTGCTTGGAAACACGAGTGCCTTCATGGACTTGGGAGCGAGTGTCACGGGGTAATTCGACACCGACGGCATTGCGGAACACTTCACGGGCAAAAGCGGAGCAATCTATGCCTCGCTGGCTGCTGCCTCCCATGCGGTAAGGGACGCCACGCCACTCTTTATATACTGTCAGGATTTCATTCACATCGGGTGTTTGCGAAGCTTCCGGTTCAATAATGGGTTCCATCATGGAAACTTCAATCTTGCTCGCGACCTCGGGCTGGGGTGCCGAGGCACAACCCACCATTCCGAGCGCGACCAGCAGTAGCATCAGGTGGCGCAATCCTTTATCCCCGCAAAATAGTAAAACTTGTTAAAATACGGCCCGGAAGGGCAATTTATAAGGCAACAGCACCCGACTATATCCAAGAATCCTATCGAGGCAAGCGAAAATCCCTATCGACATCACATTTCTGCAAGGAAATGCATTATTTTTCATGATTAATGTGATCATGGCCAAACAATATACAATCTCGAAAGCGACCGTCCTTGCTCGATCAAACTGACTTTTATCGCTGTTTCATCCCTCTTTTAAAGTGAAAAATTATGTTCTCAGTGGATCTCTATTTGTTAAAACCGGCAAATGTCAGCGCCGACCAGTTGGCTCGACTGCCGGACGCACTCTCCTCGGCAGAGCGGCAACAGTGGCAGGAGATCCACCACCCGGGACGCCGCCAGGAGTTCCTGATCAGCCGTGTGTTGCTCAGGTGCCTGCTGGCCGATCGCCTGCAATGTCAGGCCAGTGAACTGCTGTTTGGCACCAATCCCCACGGCAAACCCGAGTTGTGCGACCAGCGCTGGCAGTTCAATCTCAGCCACAGCGGCGACTGGCTGGTGATCGCGCTTTGTGCAAAGGGGCCCCTTGGGGTAGATATCGAAATGGGCCAGCGTCGCCGCCAGCCCCTGCCACTGGCCAAGCGTTTCTATGCAAGCAGCGAATATGAGTGGCTGGCCGCCCTGCCGGAACATGAGCAAGACAGCGCCTTCTATCGACTCTGGTCACGCAAGGAGGCTGTGCTGAAGGCCCATGGTGCCGGCATTGCCGCCGGGCTCGACAAGGTATGTTTTGTGCCGCAGCAGGGGTGGCGGCTCGACAACCGGCTCGATGAGCACGACTATCGGGTACAGGATTGGCCCCTTGGCGGCGGCTGGCTCAGCCTCGCCGCCCCGACCCTGGCCGTCAACGGCTGGCTGCTGGATGACAACTTGAAATTCACCCCCATCAACCCCATGTTAACTCACACCATTTTCCAAGAGTCAGCCTCATGATCGTCGACATCAATCCCCAGAATTTCCAAGCCGCACTGATCGATGCTTCCATGAAAAAGCCGGTCGTCATCTATTTTCACGCCCCCCAGATGCCCGAGTGTCAGGAGATGACCCCGCTGGTGGAGTCACTGGTTGGCCCGGCCAACCCCCAGGTGACCCTGGCCAGGGTCGACATGAACGATCCTCAGCTGCAACCGCTGGCTGGCCAGCTCGGCCTGCGCGCTCTGCCCGCACTGGTATTGTTCCATCAGGGTCGCCCGGACGAGCAGGCCATTCTGGAAGGGCCGCAGGACGAAGCCACCCTGCGCCACTACTTTGCCGCCTTCGCCCCCAAGGAGGAGGAACTGCTGTTCGAGAAGGCGCAGCAGGCGCTGACAGACGGCCAGGCCGATGTGGCCTATACCCATCTCACCAAGGCTCACCAGCTGGCACCGGAGCGCCACGACATCAGCCTGTGGCTCATTCAGGCGGCGCTGGATCTCAATCTGCTGGACGAAGCGCAGGAACGACTCGGCAAGATCCCCATGATCGCGCAGGATGACCACTATCAGACTCTGAGTTCCCGGCTGGCGCTGGCACTGCAGGCCGCAGACAGCCCGGAACTGCGGGCGCTGGAGGCGCGTCACGAGCAGGAGCCTGACAATTTCACTCTGACCCAGGAGCTGGCGGTGCAATACAACCAGGCGGGTCGACAGGAAGAGGCGTTGGCCTTGCTGTTTACCATTCTCAAGCGCGACCTGGCTTTTGGCGATGCCAAGAAGACCTATCTCGACATTCTGACCACCATGGGTACCCATCCGGCGGCACAAAGCTACCGCCGCAAGCTCTACAGCCTGCTCTACTGAATGATGAAATGATTAAAAACCGGGGTGATGCCGAGGGTTCGGCATTGCCTTGGCAAGGCGGGAGAATAGTGATGAAGTGCGGGGAATTGACGAATTTCAGGCAAAAAAAAATGGCGCATGAATGCGCCATTTTTTCGCATGGATTACTTCTTGTAGGAAGTAGCCATGTTGTCGATGCGCTGGTTAGCACGCATAGCTTCTTGCTTGGCTTCTGCAACATCAGCAGCGATCTTGGATTGATCAGCACGAACTGCGCTAACATCTTGAGCCAGTTGGTCAACTTTGTTAGACAGATTCTGAACGGAGGTTTCCAGTTCGCTGGTGTTTGCACAACCGCCCAGCAGAGCGGACAGACCAACAACACCTACCAACAACAATTTTTTCATTTTTAAAAGCTCCCTTTAACTCGCCAGACGTTTAGCAAGCGGCGTGATTATGGCACAAAAGAATCATACTTTGGATAGGCCCCATCACAGATAAATGCATTAAAACCCTCATTTTTTTTTAGTTGCACACTTTATGTGCAAACTTTAAGCAAAAACGAGTGCCTCTGGATGAGGTTCGCACAGAGCGTAACCAAATTTTGGGCTTATTACAATTTCGTATGAGGCTCAGGCTGAACGCTCTGACAACAATTGACGATATTGCACCAGATCTTCGATGGTCAGCACAGGCATCTGATGCCGGCGACCAAAGGCAATCAGGTCAGGCAGACGGGCCATGGATCCATCTTCCTTGGTCAGTTCACACAAGACCCCAAAGGGCTTGAGGCCGGCCAGCTGCATCAGATCGACTGTGGCTTCGGTGTGACCGCGACGGGTCAGCACACCGCCGGTACGAGCCCGCAGCGGGAAAACATGGCCTGGGCGATGCAGATCTGAGGGCTTGGCACCATCGGCGATGGCCGCGCGAATGGTGGTGACGCGATCGGCGGCAGAAACCCCCGTGGTCACGCCTTGAGCCGCCTCTATGGTGACGGTGAAGGCGGTCTGATAGTGGCTGGAATTTGCCTCCACCATCATGGGCAACTCAAGCTGGCGGACACGCTCGTCGGTCAGACAGAGGCAGACGATGCCGGAGCACTCGCGGATCATCATGGCCATCTGTTCATTGGTCATGGATTGCGCGGCGAAGATAAGGTCGCCTTCGTTCTCCCGATCTTCATCGTCGGCCACCAATACGCCACGACCGGCCCGCAGGGCCGCCAACGCCGCTTCGACGCGAGCAAGGGGATCACCGAATTCACTGAGTAGAGACTGATTCATGGTAAGACTCCTAAACAAGACAAGGACCAGAATCAGGGCATGGAAAGGCAGACAGAGATAGGTATGCAGCGGCCAGCCCAACGGGGGCCATGCCTGCAATATCTGTCTTATCCTCTTTCATCCGGACTATGACCGTCGGCTCCGGCATCTCACCGGATCTGCTGACCCCGACCCTGGTTACAAGGTCGGGCGCTCGCGGGCTCCCCGAGTCAGATCGGGATACCGCCGGTGGGGAATTTCACCCCGCCCTGAGAATAAGCGCAGACAGACTAAAGAAAAAAAACGCAGGATACCAGCCCAAAACCCATCGATGATGAATATCGAACCGACCAGCCCCCGCAGCCCGCGACTTGGCTCACGCACGCACGGCGCACTGTCTTTTCTGATTTTGTTTATGGCATAGTGCCTGAAAAAACGCGCAGCCTGCGCAGACTCAGGCGCCAACACCACAAACGGAATCATGACAGAGATGGAAAAAAAAATACTGCTGACGGACTGTCCGGACGCCAAGGGCCTCATCGCCAAGATCACCAACATCTGCTACAAGCACCAGCTCAACATCAACAAGAACGACGAGTTCGTGGATCACGAAAACGGCCGCTTCTTCATGCGCACCGAGCTGGAGGGGCGTTTCAATGACGAGACCCTGCTGGCGGATCTGGATGATGCCCTGCCCGCCGGTGCCCAGCGCCGTCTGGTCAAGGCGGGCAAGAAGCGCATCGTTATCCTGGTGACCAAGGAGACCCACTGCCTCGGCGACATCCTGATGAAGAACTACGCCGGCGCGCTGGACATGGACATAGTGGCGGTGATCGGCAACTACGACACCCTCGCCGAACTGACCGGCAAGTTCGACATTCCGTTCCACACCGTCAGCCACGAGGATCTGAGCCGCACCGAGCACGAAGAGCAGGTACGCGCCATCATCGACGGCTACCAGCCCGACTACGTGATCCTGGCCAAGTACATGCGGGTGCTGACCCCGAGCTTCGTCGAGGCCTATCCGCGCAAGATCCTCAACATACACCACTCCTTCCTGCCAGCCTTCATCGGTGCCCGTCCCTACCGCCAGGCGTTCGATCGCGGCGTCAAGCTGATCGGCGCCACCGCCCACTTCGTCACCGACGATCTGGATGAGGGCCCCATCGTCGAGCAGGACGTGATCCATGTCGGCCACGCTTTCAGCGCCGACGACATGGCAAGGGCCGGCCGCGACGTGGAAAAATCCGTGCTGAGCCGGGCGCTGGAGCTGGTACTCAACGAGCGGGTGTTCGTCTACGGCAACAAGACGGTGGTGTTCAAGTAACCCGCCTCTGGCACCACGCCAGAAACAACAAAGGCTCCCGCGGGAGCCTTTGTTGTTTCTGCATTGCCTGTTGTTGCACTCGGCTTACAGCGGCAGACCATTGATGGTCATGGCACCCTTGTCGAGCTTCAGCTCGGCGGTCAGCTGGGCCTTGTCCGCCTTGAGATAGCCCATGGCGGCAAACTGCTCCAGCATGGGAGCCAGTTGCGGTACTGCCTTGCCCAGCTTGTCGCTGAGGTTGGCGTGCAGCAGGCCGGAGAGGGCGTGCATTCCCTGTTCGCGATTGAACAGCTGTTCCAGCGAGGTGGCCGCCAGCTTGACGTCCCCCTTCATGGAGACAGGCTCGCCGTTGAGCTGGGCGCTCAAGTCCACCAGCTCCAGTGTGGCGCCGCGCTTGAGCAGCTTGTCCAGCGCCTGCTGGATGGCTTGATCTTCCACCCCCTGGCCACTGGAGGCCTGCAGCGCCTGATAGCCTTCCAGATCCAGTCCTTTGAGATTCAGGGCCAGCTTGCTCTGGGTCAGCGCCAGGCTGTCAGTCTCGTTCTCCAGATTGAGGGTGTTCACCTTCATCTGATAGCTGCTGGACAGCGTCTGGGCATCATCCCCCACCAGCTGGGTCTCGGTGGTCAACCCCTGCAGTGACACCTTGGCGCTGTCCGGCAGTTGCACCGACAATGCAGAGAGGGTCATGTCACTGCGGGGAGATAGCCAGATCCCGCTGATCTTGGCCATGTCGGCGCTGCCCTTGAGCTCAGCCAGCACCATGTCCATCTTGCTCTGCTCTTCGTGCAACGTCATGCCCTGCCAGTTGAAGGTGACGTGACCATTGCCTTCCAGATCGCCGTGATAGTCGCCCTTCATCGGCAGGAAACTGAACTCGTTGAGCCCCTGTTTGACCTTGAATTCGTTGGCCCAGAAGCGGCTGCTGTTACTGGCGGTCCACAGGCTGCTGATGGACTCGATGCCAAATTGCCACTGCTCCATCTTGAACGTGCTGAACACAGGGGCCAGCGAGCCCTGTTTGGTATCGAGCAGCATGTTGCTCTTGATATAGAGCGGCAGAATGCGACTGTTGACGATGAACTGCGCCTCAACCGGTTCGCTCCCTTCCAGCTGACCATCCAGGCTGGCCAGGGTCTGTGGCGTGACCACCACCTTCAGCACGCCATCGCGGGTGAACAGGTTGCGGGAACCTGGCAGCCAGGTCATCTCGACGCCGCTCTCCTGCTTCACCTTGGCAATCTGCTCGGCCATGATGCGATCGAAGGTATTGCCCGTGTACCAGCAGGCACCCAGCCCACCCACCATCAAAGCCGCACCGACGGCTAGCGCTACTCGCTTCTTCATCTTTATATGATTCTCCAAAGGCTCATTGCCGCACTCTACGGGGCCATATCGGGGCGAAGCAAGTCCAAATCGGCATCGGAGGCAATTAAGTCATGTCACAACAAGGGACTGAACAGATAGAAGATGTTCTCCATCACCTTCTTGTACCAGGGGCGGGCGCGCCACTTGGCCAGCGACATGGGGGTGGCCTCTATCATGTAGCCCTGTACCAGCTGGGTCATCTCGGCGACAAAAACCGGGTTGTCGATGAGCAGGGTCACCTCGAAGTTGAGCCACAGGCTGCGTCTGTCCAGGTTCACCGTGCCCACCAGCGCAAAGTCGTCATCCACCAGCACACTCTTGGTGTGCAGCAGTCCGGCATCGTAGCGGTAGACCTCGACCCCGGCCCCCAGCAGCTCCTCCATGAAGGCGTTGCAGGCATGGTTGGCCATCAGGGAATCGTTGCGGGCGGGCAACACCAGTTGCACCTGCACCCCGCGCGCCGCCGCCGAGGAGAGCGCCGCCGCCAGCGGATCGTCCGGCACGAAGTAGGGGGTGGTCAGCACCAGATGGTGACGGGCCTGATAGATGGCCAGCAGCAGGCTCTGTTGGATGCAGTCACCGCCGACGAAGGGGCCGGACGGAATGAGCTGGGCCCGATAGTTGCTCTGAGGCCAGGCCTCCGGCTCGTGCTGCAGGCTGTCGAGCAGCCGCTCGCCGGTCTCCATCTCCCAATCCCAGACGAAGATGGACCACATCAGCGGCACCATGGGTCCCTGCACCCGGATCATGATGTCGACCCACTGGCCGACCCCGGCGTTCTGCTTGAAGAAGCGGGGATCCACCATGTTCATGGAGCCGGTGTAGCCAACCCTGTCATCGATCACCACCAGCTTGCGGTGCATGCGCAGATCCTGGCGCTGGAACGGGATGCGCCAGGCACCGACCGGCAGCACCTCGACCAGCTTGACCCCCGCCTTGCGCAACTTTTTAGGCCAGGGCGAGCGGAAGAAAGTCTTGCTGCCCATGGAGTCGAGCAGCAGACGACAATCCACGCCGCGCGCCGCTACCTCCATCAGCGCTTCGCACACTTCGTCGGCATCGCCACCCGGGTGCCAGATGTAGAACTCCAGATAGCAGGACTGGGAGGATTGGCGGATGTCGCGCACTATCTCGCGCAGGATGGCTTCCGGCTTGCTCAACAGCGTCATCCGGTTGCCGGAGAGCATGGGCATGGCCAGCCGACCCTGAATAAGATCGTGTAGGGGTTGTGCCTTGCTGCCCACCTCGCAGCAGTGCTGGGGGAAGAGGCGGGCCAACTGGCGGATCCAGATGGCGTAAGGGCGATACATGGCTTGAGCCCGTTCGGCACGACGGCGACCGAGCCGGATCTCGCCAAACAGCACATAGAAGCCGACCCCGGCAAACGGGATGGCATAGATGAGCGCCAGCCAGGCGAGCGAGACCCCGATGGGGCGCCGCTTCATCACCACCCGCAGGGAGATCCCCGTCACGATCACGGTATGAAATAGCAACAGCAGCCAACCAAGGAACTGGGAAAACAGCAGCTGGATGTCGTGCTCCAAACCATTGATCAAGAGGACTCCTTAGTACATCAGGATGAAATGCGGTGGGCAGACCCCACGGGGCCAGGATGGTATGCTGTCAAACACATCCATTCTATCAGGTCGTTAGCATGATCTTGCAATCTATGCTGCTCAGTCTGGCCATGCTAGGTCAAGGCTCATATGACATCAATGAGCAACAGATAAACCAGTACCTGCAATCCCAGGTGCAAGTGAACAAACAGCTGGAGCTGCCCGGCATCATCAAGGCCCATGTTCAGCTCGAGCAGAGCGACGTCCAGATCGGGCGCCAGAGTCCGGATACCGCCCGCGTCTATGGCAAGGGCAAGCTGAAAATCGCTCTGCCGGACAAGACCGAATACGACGCGCGCCTGAACATGACCTACGAGGCCAGACCACGCTACGACAAGGCCCAGAGCGCACTCTTTCTCGATAACATGAAGTTGATTGAGTACAAGCTGGAGCCGGAGGCGGCACAGCAGAAGTTCGGCTTCATGCTCGGCATGCTGCTACAGAGCATGGAGAAACGGCTGGAGACCCAACCTGTCTATCGTCTCAACGACAAGGATCCGAATCAGGCCTGGCTGAAAGAGAATCTACTGGGGCTTGAACTGTCACCGGGCAAGATCCACCTGCTGACCAAGCCCCAGTGACCCGTCAGTTATAGACGGGGGCCTTGGCCTGACGCACCAGCAGCTCGATCTGGTAACCCTGTTCGCGCTGCTGGTCATAGAGGGAGAAGAGCGGGCCATCCAGCTCGTGCAGGGGCAGGTCGGCAAAACCGGCTTTGAGGTAAAACGGCTTCTCGAACGGCAATGCCTGGCACACCACCGGCTTGTCCAGCAGATCGTTGCAGGCGTGCTGCAACAGCCGGGAACCCAGTCCCAATGACTGGTAATGGGGCAGCAGGCGAAAGCCGCACAGGTGGTAGTAATCCTGTTCGTCGCGCAGACGCACGGCGCCCACCAGCCAGTGAGCGTCGCGCACCACAAAGATACGCTCGGCCAGATCCGGCACATAATGGGAGAAAGTGGTTTCGTAGTAGTCCCTGATCAGGGAAAGATCCGCATCACAGTACTCTTCGAACGTGAGCTCCATCGCCCGCTTGCTTATCACACCCGTTCCATCCTTGGCCACTCGGCCCAGTCCTCAACATTCAGTCGCAGATCGGCAAGAGATCCGACCAGATTAACCAGCAAGATATCATGCCTTTTAGTAACAAAAAAGCCAGTAACAGCCCCCGCTTGCGCACTTTTCAACAGACAACTGGCCACAGGAACCCGGGGCAATCCTATCACGCTATCCCCCGCTCGGGCACTGCTTGTGCGATCCGCTGGATTTTACGGCGAGGCACAGCTCAATCGTTAACAAATGGCTGATTTAGCATCAGAAACTTGTTTTGTAAACATTTGTTAACAATTGATATGAACCACCCTTTGCAGAAAAAAGCCTCAATCGAATAGCATTTTTGGCCGGCCACCCTATGGTGAAACCTCGGTATAGCGTCGCGCTGTCGTTGCCTGAGTGGGCTCACTCCCACGCTGACACCTCACCACTTTGCCAAGGAGATACCATGTTCAGACCCATTCCCTCACTGTTGATGCTGGCCTTGTTCCCCACCACCAGCTGGGCTGGCGACATCCACACCCCGCTTGCTCCCTACCACTTCACCCGGCAGCAGCTCAACGCCACTGACGCCATCACAATACCGCTGGACGAGGCCCACTTCGTGTTTGGCGAGGCGGCCATGGCGTTCGATCTGCACGACTTTCTGCTGCAACAGGCGCCCCACCTGCTGCCCAAGGAGGAGGTGATCCTGCACTGGAGCGGCATCACCAGTCTCAACCCCCAGCTGCTGCTGGCCCTGATGGAGGCGAGCAGCCAGCTCATCTCGGCCCCCTCGGAGCAGGCCATGGCGGCCCCCTTCGCCAAGCGGGTCAAGGCCCGGGGATTCGATAACCAGCTCGAGCAGATGGCCCGCCAACTGTCGGAGCGCTTCTATCAGGCCCAGGCCCAGTTGCGGCTGAGCCCGCGCAGCTCACCCGCCCTGCCCCCGCTTGCCGCGCATCAGGCCGCCCTGGCCAGCCTGCTTGGCCCGCACGAGCGGCAGCAGCTGAGCGAGCAGTGGCAGACCCTGTTTGGCAAGGAGACTATGATCTCGCCCAAGGGAGAGGCCGCCGCCCCCTCGGCCAGACTGGCCGGTGGCCAGTTCCAGCTGCCCTGGCGCCAGGGCTACAGCTGGAAGGTGAACGGGGCTCACTCCCATTCCGGCTCGGGCTACCCCTACTCCTCCATCGACGTCTCCTATGACTGGCCGGGCTGGGGCGGCACCACCTATACGGTCACCGCCGCCAACAGCGGGACTGTCACCGTCTTCTCCCGCTGCCAGCTGCGGATCACGGCCCCCAATGGTTGGGCCACCAACTATTACCACATGAGCGGTATCTCGGTGCGCAGCGGCGACTACGTGGCCGCCGACACCCCCATCGGCACCTACGCCAGCAATCGCAACGAGGCCCTGTGCGAGGGCGGATCCTCCACGGGCCCGCACCTGCACTTTTCCCTGCTCTACAACGGGGTATTCCAGTCCCTGCAAGGGCAACGCCTGAGCAGCTATGCCGTCAACGTCGGCACCAGCAACTACGACGACAACTGCAACCGCTTCTGGCTTTACAACCAGCGCAATGGCCAGCGCCACTGCGCCTGGCAGCCGCTCTACAACAACGGCCTCGACTGAGTTTTAAGTCAACCGATAAAATGATGAAAAAGTCAGTAATAACAAGGGCTCAACGGTTTTATGCCGCCGTCACAGATCCGTATACGCCCCTTTGAAAACGCTCACAAAACGGCCAAAAGGAGATTGCCGGCCCGGAGGGCCAATGTGAGGCTCTGGGTGCCCATCTGGGCACCCAAACAAGGACTGACAATAATGAAAAAAACAGCGGGAATCTGGGTGGTCGCAGGCATGCTGATCGCCCCCTTGGCGCACGCCGACGTCATACTGCACGCCTTCAACTGGAAATACAGTGAAGTCACCGCCAAGGCCGATCTCATCAAGGCCGCCGGCTACAAGCAGGTGCTCATCTCGCCGCCCCTCAAGTCATCGGGCAACGAGTGGTGGGCACGCTATCAACCGCAGGATCTGCGCCTCATCGACACCCCCCTTGGCAACAAGCAGGATCTCGAGCAGCTGATCGCCGCCATGCAGGCGCGGGGTATCGCCGTCTATGCGGACGTGGTGCTCAACCACATGGCTAACGAGAGCTGGAAGCGCCAGGACCTCAACTACCCCGGCAGCGAGCTGCTCGGCCAGTATGCGGCCAACCCCGCCTACTTCGAGCGCCAGAAGCTGTTTGGTGATCTGGGCCAGAACTTCTTGGCGGGATCGGATTTTCACCCCGAAGGCTGCATCACCGACTGGAGCGATCCGGGCCACGTCCAGTACTGGCGCCTGTGCGGCGGCGCCGGTGACAAGGGGCTGCCTGATCTTGATCCCAACAACTGGGTGGTGAGCCAGCAGCAGGCCTACCTCAAGGCGCTCAAAGGGATGGGGATCAAGGGTTTTCGGGTCGATGCGGTCAAGCACATGAGTGATTACCAAATCAACGCCGTGTTCACCCCCGAAATCAAACAGGGCGTGCAGGTGTTTGGCGAAGTGATCACCACGGGGGGCGCCGGCAGCACAGATTACGAGCGCTTCCTCAAACCCTATCTCGACAGCAGCGGTCAGGGCGCCTATGACTTCCCGCTGTTTGCCTCCCTGCGCGGGGCGCTCGGCTATGGCGGCAGCATGAACCTGCTGGCGGATCCGGGTGCCTACGGCCAGGCCCTGCCGGGCAGCCGCGCCGTCACCTTCGCCATCACCCACGACATTCCCACCAACGATGGCTTTCGCTACCAGATCCTGAACCAGACCGACGAGAAGCTGGCCTATGCCTATCTGCTCGGTCGCGATGGCGGCTCGCCCCTGGTCTATTCCGATCACGGCGAGACCCAGGCCAAGGATGGGCTGCGCTGGCAGGATTACTATCAGCGCAGCGACCTCAAGGGGATGATCCGCTTCCACAATAGGGTGCAGGGCCAGCCGATGCAGCTGGTCGGCAGCGGCGACTGCTTCGTGCTGTTCAAGCGCGGCAAGCTGGGGCTGGTCGGCATCAACAAATGTGACTACGAGCAGGAGTACTGGCTCGATACCGCCAAGTTCGAGATGAACTGGTATCGCAACTACCGGGACGTGCTCGACAGCAGCGCCCTGATCAATGTGCAGAGCCAGTGGGTACGGGTCGCCATTCCCGCCCGTAGCGCCCGGCTCTGGCTGCAAGAGTAAGGAAGCGACACCCGACAGGGGCCGCCACTGTGCGGCCCCTCTTCTTCCGGTTTATTTCAGGCGCGGTGCTCATCGGCCGCTTGTTCTGCCGGCGCCATGATGCTTTACTCAACAAGGCTAACGAGGCTAAGGGAGCAAGCCGTTGAAAGCATGGATGTTGATGGGATTGATCCCGCTGTTTTCCCCGCCCGGCTGGAGCCAGACTCCCCCGCCGGCCGAGGTGGTGATCCTGACCACAGAGGCGCAAGCTCCCCTCCCCGTTCCCCTTGCGGCGCCCAAGACAATACCCGTCCCCAGCGCACAGCCCGAACCCACCCGGTTGACCGCCAGCCTGCCACCCGGCACACGCCAGATCCAGGTCTACAAATCGGTACAGAAAAACGGCGTGATACGCTACTCCGACATGATGCCGGAGCAGGGCCACTACGAGCTGCTGCTGTTCAACGACTGCTACGCCTGCGACCCGGCCTCCAAGGTCAACTGGCGCACCACCGGCCTCTTCCTCTACGACTACGCCAGCACGATACAGGCGGCGGCCAAGGCCTATCAGGTGGAGCCCGCCCTCATCCGGGCGCTGATCCACGCCGAATCCGCCTTCAACCCGCTGGCGGTCTCCCGCAAGGGGGCCATGGGGCTGACCCAGCTGATGCCGGCCACGGCGCGCGAGCTGGGGGTCGGCGATGCCCTGATGGCCGAGCAGAATATCTTTGGCGGGGTGAAATACCTGGCAGGCCTGCTCAAGCAATATGGCGGCAACGTGGCGCTGGCGACCGCAGCCTACAATGCGGGGGCTGGCGCGGTGCAAAAACATGGTGGTATTCCGCCCTATGCCGAAACCCGCGCCTATGTGGAGCGGGTGGAACTGTTGCATCAACGCTATAAAGAGATGCTGAACGCCCGGGGGCTGTGACCACACACCCGTGGCGCAGCAGCCTGGCCTGAAATCCCCCCAGCTCCCGCCCCCCGTACCTGTCCAACCCGTGCACAACCTCTGAATCCATCCTCCTGAAACGAAAAAACACGCCCGGGGGCGTGTCGATACCACACTTTTTCGTCACGGATCACGCTTTAGGGGCGATCACGCGATAGGCCAATGCACCCAGAATGGCACCGACGATGGGCGCAACCCAGAACAGCCACAGCTGGCTGAGCGCCCAGTCACCCACGAACAGAGCAACCCCAGTGCTGCGCGCCGGGTTGACCGAGGTATTGGTCACCGGAATGCTGATGAGGTGAATGAGCGTCAGGCACAGACCGATGGCGATGGGGGCAAAACCGGCCGGGGCCCGGCTGTCGGTGGCGCCCATGATGACGAACAAGAAGAAACCGGTCATCACCACTTCGCACACCAGGGCTGCCAGCAGGCTGTAGCCGCCCGGCGAGTGCTCGCCATAGCCGTTGGAGGCAAAACCGGCGCTTAAGTCAAACCCGGCCTGACCGCTGGCGATCACATAGAGCACGGCCGCAGCCGCAATCCCGCCCAATACCTGAGCGACTATGTAGGGCAGCACACCGGAGGCAGGGAAACGACCACCGGCCCAGAGCCCGACGGTCACGGCAGGGTTCAGGTGACAACCTGAAATGTGGCCTATGGCATAGGCCATGGTCAGCACAGTCAGACCGAACGCCAGCGCCACGCCCAACAGGCCAATTCCCACGTTCGGGAAGGCGGCGGCCAGCACTGCGCTGCCACAGCCCCCCAACACCAGCCAGAAGGTACCCATAAACTCAGCTGCAAAAGGTTTCACTCTCAACTCTCCCAATGATGGATGGAACATGAGCCAGGGCTCATGAGGTCGCCGTTATTAAACGGCGCCACATTATGGGAGCGTGACATGGCGAGGCGAAGTGAGCCCGCCGGCCAATAAAACGTGATCAAGGTCACAAGTGATTGATTCATCAAGAGGATTGTCGTCACTCCCCAGCCAGCCTCGAATGGCGTCCCGCCATCTGGTACGACAACTTGTGACTCTGTTGAGGCTTTTAACAACAGCGCAGCGCGCACCTGAGCGGCAAGCGGCAACGGATAAACAAGGAGGGCGCCCGGGCGCCCTCCTCTCACATTGCTCCTCCGACGCAGTCAGCGTCGGCAGGGTTCAGCGATAACGGCCGCGCACCGAGCTGGTGGCCCGCCCCGCCATCTTGATCAGGCTCTGGCGGGTATGGAAGTGGCAGAGTGCCACCCCGAGCGCATCCGCCGCATCCGCCTGGGGCGTGGCCGAGAGCTTGAGCAGATGGGTCACCATGTGCTGCACCTGCTCCTTGGCCGCGCCGCCCGTGCCCACCACAGCCTGCTTGATCTGGGTCGCCGAGTATTCGCTCACCGGCAGCAGGGCATTGACCGCCGCGACGATGGCGCTGCCGCGAGCCTGGCCGAGCTTCAAGGCAGAATCCGCGTTGCGGGCCATAAAGACCCGCTCTATGGCGAACTCGTCCGGTTTGAACTGGGTGATGATCTCGCTCACCCCGTCATACACCTGCTTGAGGCGCGACGGCAGCTCGCCCAGGTCGGTGCGGATACAGCCCGAGCCCAGATACTCCGCTTTGCCTGCGACTATGCGGATGACGCCGTAGCCTGTGATGCGCGAACCCGGGTCTATCCCCAGAATAATGCTCATGGCCGCTTCGCCATGCTGGCCTGGGGACGGCTCACAGCCTCATCACCCGTGAGCCGGTGGCCCGGCTCCATTCCCAAAACAATGCTCATGACACTCTGTTGCTCTGAAGGCAGTTCATGGCCGCCAAGATAGCAAACAAGCGTCCGCTTGGCTCGCGCGGCGGCGCCCTCGCCGGCTGACTGCGCAGGGATCCGCCATCTTGTACAGTGGTCTGCCCGTTTCCTCACCCGTGCGGGCCCGCCCAATCAGGTGCCACAGGCGCAGGAGAAGGATCAAGTCGCCAGCGCTACCAACCGCTCGGCCAGTCGGTGGCTCTGCAGATAGCTCTCGATGAGTGCCCCATCGGCCTTGCCCACCCCGATCTGTCGATACCAGTGATCGAGCATCGCCACGAAGCCCCGCTGGGCCAGCACCGGCTGCCAGTCGTCCGTCGCCAGGGTCTGCAATGTCTTGTCTCGGGCAATCGTGCCCCGGGTGCAGTTCTCAAGGTGCAGTGAGAGGTTGTCGCCATAGGCATCGATGCGCTCCTCCGTGATACCGGCGCTGCGGTTCATGCTGCCGCTCACCGCCGTCTGCCCGCTTTGCCAGGCGACGCTCACCCCGGCCAGCAGTTCGGGCTGCTGGGCACTTCGCCGCAGCACCGCATGCAGATCCCCGCTCGGAGCGCCGCCATAGAAGCAGAGGCTGTCGAGCACATGGATACAGTCGTCGAACAGGAATTGGCGCGGCAGCCCCGGCAGGGCGTGTCTATGCTTTTGCCAGTTAAGCTCGGTGAGCAACTGATTATCTGTCCGGGCCGCGCTCATGGCGGGCAGATAGCGGCGGTTGAAGCCGACAAACAGCGGGCAATCTTGGGAGATAGCGAGATTGGCGAGCACCTCCACCTCGGCAGCGTTGTCGCAGAGCGGTTTGTCGACAAAGGTGGGGATACCGGCGCGCAGGCACTGCTCGGCAATCTCGCGGTGAACGGCAGTAGCGGCATGGATCATCACGGCGTCCGGGCGGCTCGCGAGCAGCCCATCCACCTCGGTAAAACACTCGGGGATCCGGTACTGGCGGGCCAGCTTGCCGAGCACGTCCTGGCTCCGGGTACAGAGCAGCGGTGTCACCCGCTCGTCGCTGGCAATCAGCGGCAGATAGGCTTTCTGGGCGATATCACCCAGGCCGATCAGGGCAATGCGCATGGGAACTCCTTGTCACTCGATCACTGGATAAGTGGATAACCGGCTAAGTGCCCGCACCATCTCAGGATTTCCCCCGCAGATCCAGCCTTGCCGCAACCCGGGCTACCTCGCCCCCTCTCAGCCTCCCCCTTCGCAAGGGCGAGGAACCCTCCCTTGCCAACCGAAGATCAGGCGGGAGTGGCTTTACTCCCCCCTGCCAAGGGGAGGGTCGAAGTGATGCACATCGCCAGCAAAACGGGTTTCGTATTGCACCCATTTTGGCTAACATGCCCCACTTCAAGGAGACATAGGGGCAAGGAACCGATGAGCAACAAGACGCTGCAATCCCTCTTTCACTACAAGCGTTGGGCCGATGGCGAGCTGCTGGATGCGATCGCCACGCTGGACGCGCAGCAATATGCCGAAGCCCACCACACCTGCCTTCGGATCTTCAACCATATCCATGTGGTCGATGCCATCTTTAAGGCCAATCTGCTGGGGGAGACCCACGGTTTCAGTGCCACCAATACCCCGGACACGCCGACACTGGCGGCGCTGGGCAGCTCGGTCACGGCACTGGATAACTGGCTGGTGGATTACGTCGCTACCTTGAGCCCGCAAGAGGGTGAAACCTCGCTTTCATTTCGCTTTGTCGATGGCGACAGGGGGCAGATGAGCCGCGAGGAAATGCTGCTGCACCTGGTGACTCACGGCGGCTATCACAGGGGGGCTGTCGGGCGCATTCTGGCGCAGTGCGGCATCACGCCCCCGCGGGATACCCTGACCACCTTTTTGCATCGCAGCGAACCCAAGCGGCGCGGTGATGCTGCCCTTGCAGATGGCGAGGCCCGTCCATGATGCCCGCCTGTCTGCGGCTCACACCGCTGCTGCTGATCGGGCTGCTGAGCGGTTGCGCCGCCGCTATCGATCACTACTCGGGGCGCTTTCGCAACACCCTGGTATCGGGGGAGACACGCGCGACCATTCGCGCCGAGCTGGGCGAGCCCCAGCTTTGCCAGCAGGCCGCCTTTCTGACCGAGGATAAGGTGCAGGGTTGCGATCGCTTTACCGTGCTCGGCAAGATCCACAAGCGCGCTGACGGCAATGGCCAGGCCACGGCGAGCGCCGTGACTATGGGGCTGGGGGAGCTGGTGCTGATCCCCATGACGGTGGCTGGCGTGGCGGCGGATTACACCCAGCGCCACACCCTCACCGTCTATTACGATCGGGACGATCACTATCTGTTTCACACCCTGCTCAATGCCAAGGGGCAGGAAGTGTGGCAATAAGGGGCAATAAAGCGGAACGCTTTGCTGCCCCGTGGCCAGGTGACAGCCATTTGCAGGGTGACTCGGGAAATCCCGCTAAGATAGCTCTCTGCGATCCAGCCACTTGCCTATCCTGGCCCCCAGCTCGGCGCAGACCAGCGCCGTCACGGCGGCCCAAAGCATCTGATTGCCATCAAAGCCCGCCTGCTTTTCAAAGAAAAAAGGCACCAGCAGATTGAAACCGATGATCCCGAGCAGCAGCCCAAGGCCGCTGCCCACCTTCTCCCTGCGGGATCGCACCTTTAACGCCATCTGATTGCTCCTGTTGAGATGAGATAAGGGGTACCTATCGCCCCAGCCGATCTACCCGGCAAGATAACAAAGCCTCCCCCGATAGGGACAGCCATCTTTTGGGGCGATAGAAATAGCCACATATGCTCCTTTCATATCCATTTGCTGATCCAGTTCAAAAAACGATGAGATTCTGACGGGTGTGTCATTTAAAGGCTCGCCTAGACAATTTCGTTTGGCCTACCATAGCCATCCAGAACCTGTTGAGCTGCGATGGGTTGCTGCTAGCGCGGGTCAAGGGAGCATATTGGAAGCTGTAATCCATGGGCGGTAGCGTACGATTCTGTAGCGCTATAACTTGCTCAGAAATGTGGGTGTCCCAGATTCCATGCTGGGAGCTAACCCCGTGCGGTAACTATTTTGTCTGCAGAAGGGAGTTAAGATGCCTGTGAACTATTTCCGGATGAAAGGGATACTGTTTGTGTGAACCAAATAGGATTATGTAGATATAAGATGGAAATTATTTCGACCATGCTTCAAAAACTTCATTATTTATAGCATAAAAAGAACATATGTTTTCAGCATGGACATCAACAGCCTTATCACCAAGGTAATGACAAAAAGCACAAGAGAGCTATTTATAATATGAATCTGAACGATGGCGAAATCCTAAAAGTACGTCAGGTTAGATGGAAGTCACCATTATCTCGAAAGATTGAAGATTTTTCAAAATTAATAAGCGCTGATGAGGTATTTCATCAGTACTTTGGTGAAAAGTACATAAATGAATTGACGGTTAGATCAAAAGCTATTACCCAGTTGATTTTTAAATTGGGATTAATATATACATTATTGATGTTGTCATTATATGCTGCTCAAAACATTAATGATTCTGAATTTGAGTTTTTTGGGTATGGTTTTAAAAATTTAAGTAATTACAAAGAAGTTTTACTGCTGCTGGCTGCTATTACCTCTCCCATATCCGCGATCTATAGCGCATATCAAAATTACTTGAATGCCTTGGTAAATGAGTGCATTAAAAAACTGTACCCAGATGCAGCAACCCGAAAGTATTATTCCATTCAATTTGTAGATGGGTATTTTGAATGGCTGCCAAACCATCCTAGGGAAAAGAATGTATATTGGCACAGTTTTACATTATTCTTAATGATTTCTTTTGTTATAATATTAATGTTGCTTTTTTTCACCCTGTTGGCAGGCTCGTTTTTCATTCAACTCGCTGTAATTTATGATATAGCTGTTAATCCATCATCATCAAAATATTTCAACATGTTTGTGCTGTTAGTTTCAATTTCATCGATTCTGCTCTCTTGGTTGATAATAATCATACAACTTCCAATGCCTGAAGTAGACAATAACAATCTCTTTAAATTAGAAGAAATTAAAAAAAGTGATCCTGAAAAATATCAAGTAATTATGGAGAGGATGGCTGATGAAAGTTCAAGGAAAGATGCTATATCAATAATGGTATTATCTTCACTAATATATATCATCACGTTTACATCTATATCAGTGATTTGCTTTTCGGAATCGCTAGACAATCTAACACTTTTTTTATCTAAAGCTTTACCAGGGGTTTTTATTGTTCTATTTTTGTCAAGGATAGTGATTAGGTTTTTTAGGAGAAAAATACTAAATGCATTTTTTGAAAAGCACCCTAACGAGACCCCACATAGATTGCAGGATTTTATTACTGTCACTAAAGTTCTCAATCTAAATAGATTTATAATCCCATTAATTTTCTCTTTTATATACTCTTTTTATGCATTAAATAAGATGCTACTTTGGTAAATAAAATTCGTAATTCAGCAAGTGGATTCATCTATCTCAAAAAGGAAGTGTCGGATCTCGCCTTTCAGAGTGAGCAATAGCTATAGCAATTTGAACAATTTGCTTCACGACCTTGTGATTAGATGTTTGATGGAAGTGTAATTTATGGAAGAGAGATGCCACCATATGAGGGTTAATTTACACTGTGAGAAATGAGCTTAAATAAATTTACATTGTCGATCCATTAATAACTTAAAAGAGGCGTTAGGTTAATGTTAAAAATAACACTCACTCTGCTGCTTATAATGATAACTATTTATTGGATTGGCGAAAAAGTCAGGAAAAATAAAAAAATTGATGCATTTATAACAGCACTAGAAGAAAATTATTCAAAACTAAATAATCATCTTGAGGACTCCAGTATTATAAATGGTTTACGCTATCTTCGTCGTGCATATGGTTGGCTAAGTATTCTGATTTTCGCCTCCCTTTTTATCCTTCAAAGATTATCTCAACCAAACTCAGCAAACTATCAACCTATATTTTGGTTGTTTGTGTTTGCCTTTATGGGATGGTTCTCTATCAAATGGGTTGTTGACCACAAAAAAACAGTCACTGAATTTGTAAGAGATAATCTATTAATAGTTTTTGGCCCTCTTATTATGGGGGTGTTTGATTTAGTTTTTAATACACCATTAACGAGAATTCTGTTTACAATTGTTAAAGATATTGCTGTGGTATTCAATATTCAAACTGCGGAGATATCAAACCCTCTTGCTATAGGTGGTACTATATCACTGGTACTTATTGCATTCTTCAGCATTTATTATTTGGTCACTTGGGCCGTCACAGCTCCTGTGTTTTTAGTTTCAGTATTCGCAGTGTTGCTTCCTATTCAATTTGCGCGCTTTTTGGCTCGTATCGATCGAAGTAATACTTTTCTTTGGTTTACTATATGTCTGATGATTATCATTACATTATGGCTGTCACAATTATAATTTTAACTATCGAACCTAGCTGATCCGATATTGGAAGTATCGAAAGATTAAAAAAAGGCGACCATCTGGTCGCCTTTTTATTTCTATCGATTTCCAATCAGGAAAACTCACCGAGCCGGTCGCTTGGCGCCATTCCCTTTGGCCGCAGGCTTGCCGCCCTGAGTGGCGGGTTTGGCAGAGCCAGCGCGGGTCGGGGCCTTACCCTTATGGGCGGGTTTCCCGGCCGGTTTGCCCTGACCTGCGCCTTGGGAAGCTGGCTTGCCGTTGCCGCCCGCCCCTTTAGGGAGCTGGGAGCCTACTGGCTTGCCATTGCCCGCCTTGCCGCCCTTGCTGGCGGCAGGGGTGTCGTTACGAGCCTTGCCTTGCGAGGCGGCAGCCACTGCGCCCTTACCGCCAGCAGCCTTGTTGCCAGCGCCATTGCCACGCTGATGAACGATATTGCTGTGGCGGGTCAGGGCCGGTTTCAGCCCCTTGTTGATGCTGCGCGAGGCCACCGCCTCGCCGCGCCCTTCCGGCGGCACCAGGCAGTTGGGGCCGTTGCCGATCAGGTGACCCTTGCCCATTTCCAGCAAGGCTTCGCGGATCATGGGCCAGCCGGCCGGATCGTGGTAGCGCAGCAGCGCCTTGTGCAGGCGACGGCGGCGCTCCCCTTTCACCACGAACACGTCCCCACCCTGGCGGCTCACCTTGTTGAGCGGGTTTTTCTCGGTGTAATACATGGTGGTGGCGTTGGCGAGCGGCGACGGGTAGAAGTTCTGCACTTGATCCAGCTTGAAGCTGTTGGTCTTGACCCAGAGCGCCATGTTCACCATGTCTTCATCCGTGGTGCCCGGGTGGGCCGAGATGAAGTAGGGGATCAGGTACTGCTGCTTGCCCGCCTCTTTGGAATACTTGTCGAACAGCTCCTTGAAGCTGTAGTAGCTGCCCATCCCCGGCTTCATCATCTTGGAGAGCGGGCCCTCCTCGGTGTGCTCCGGTGCGATCTTCAGATAGCCGCCGACATGGTACTTGGCCAGCTCCCTGATATAGCGCGGATCTTCCACCGCTATGTCGTAACGCACCCCGGAGGCGATCAGGATTTTCTTGATGCCCTTCACATCCCGCGCCTTGCGATAGAGGTCGATGGTCGGGGTATGGTCGGTGTCCATGTGCGGGCATATGGTCGGCCAGACACAGGAGGCGCGGCGGCAGGTCTGCTCGGCCTTGGGGCTCTTGCAGCGCAGCTTGTACATGTTGGCGGTGGGGCCGCCGAGATCCGAGATGACGCCGGTAAAGCCAGGCACCTTGTCGCGGATCTCTTCGATTTCTTTGATGATCGACTCTTCCGAGCGGCTCTGGATGATACGCCCCTCGTGCTCGGTGATGGAGCAGAAGGAGCAGCCCCCGAAGCAGCCACGCATGATGTTGACCGAGGTCTTGATCATCTCGTAGGCCGGGATCTTCTCCTTGCCATAGGCCGGGTGCGGCACCCGCTGATAAGGCAGGCCGAACACGCCATCCATCTCGTCGGTTTCCAGCGGGAAGGCGGGCGGGTTGACCCAGATGATGCGATCGCCGTGAGCCTGGGAGAGCGCGCGGGCGCAGCCCGGGTTGGTCTCGTGGTGCAGGATGCGCGACGCATGGGCGTAGAGCACCTTGTCCTCTTTGACCCGCTCGAACGCCGGCAACTTGACGTAGGTCTTCTCCCACGGCTTCTGCTTGGGCGGCTGCACCAGCACGGGCTTGGCCTCCTGCTCCACCGGCGCCGTGCCTTCGTCATCCGAGCAGGGCGCCCCTTCCATATAGGGGTTCATGATGGGATCGATGCGGCCGATCTGATCCAGCTTGCTCGAATCCACCCCGCGCCACTCGGGCAGCGGCTCCTTGCGGATCACGGCGGTGCCGCGAATGTCCTGCATGGTCTCCATGGTCTCGCCGTTGGCGATGCGGTGCGCCACCTCGATCAGCGGCCGCTCGGCGTTGCCGTAGATAAGGATGTCGGCCTTGGCGTCCAGCAGGATGGAACGGCGTATGGTCTCGGACCAGTAGTCGTAGTGGGCGATGCGGCGCAGGGACGCCTCTATGCCGCCGATGACCACAGGCACCTCCTTGAAGGCCTCCTTGCAGCGCTGGGTATAGACCAGAGTGGCGCGATCGGGCCGCTTGCCGCCCACATCCCCCGGGGTGTAGGCGTCGTCGTGGCGCAGCTTCTTGTCGGAGGTGTAGCGGTTGATCATGGAGTCCATGTTGCCCGCGGTCACCCCGTAGAAGAGGTTGGGTTTGCCCAGGCGCATGAAGTCATCCTTAGATGACCAGTCCGGCTGGGCTATGATGCCGACCCGAAAGCCCTGGGATTCCAGCATGCGGCCTATGACCGCCATGCCGAAGCTCGGGTGATCCACATAGGCGTCACCGGTCACCAGGACGATGTCGCAGCTGTCCCAGCCGAGCTTGTCCATCTCCTTGCGGGACATGGGCAGGAAGGGCGCAGTGCCGTAGCACTCGGCCCAGTAGCGGGGATAGGAGAAAAGGTGGGTAACCGGCTGCATTTTGAACACCTGGAACAATTCGGGTCGCGCATTATACCGGCAGAGCGAAGCGGGGGCGATGGCTTTTTGCCCCCACAGAGCACGAGGAAAAGGCGAGCCAGTGACGGGCTCGCCTCAATAACGCGGGTTGAACGGGATCAGGCCAGCACGCGGGCCAGTACGATACGGCTGTAGTGGCGCTGCAGCAGCTGATACCCCCCGAGCAGACACCAGACCAGGGCCGGCGCCAGGAAGATGGGGTGGGTCGCGAGGCGCAGCATCAGCAAGCCCAGCAGGATCAGTGCGAATGGGCGGCTCTCGTAGAGCCAGAGCGGCCAGCCCTGCTTTCGCGCCATTCCCTTGTCGGGGCGACGGTAGGCACTGCGTCTGAACCAGGCCAAAGCGCCGGCCAGATAAAATGCCAGACCGGCCAACAACAGGCCCGGATGATCGGCAATCCCCAACAACAGCAAACCGCTGCCCATATAGGCAAAGGGCAGCGGCTCATAGATAGCAGATGGCAACATAGCTCACCTCGACGTTAGTTGGCCATATATTAACCGGCCGCCCGGGAGGCGCCATCTGCTTTTACGCCTTGCACCTATATGGGTGAAGGTATCAGGCGGCCGGTTTGTCCTCGACGATGCTCACCGGCGGCGCGGCCAGTGCCTCGTCCACCATCAGATCCCGTTCCCCCGTCATGCCGGCACGCTTGGCCAGCAGGTGATAGATGGCAGGCACCATCACCAGAGTCACCAGGGTTGCCAATGAAAGACCGAAGAACACCACAGTGCCCACCGCCATCCGGCTTTCGTAACCCGCCCCCATGGAGACCATCAGCGGCACGGCCCCTATGATGGCGGTGAGCGAGGTCATCAGGATCGGGCGCAGACGGCGCACCGAGCCGGCGATGATGGCGTCATCAAAGGCCACACCACGCTGGCGCAGCTGGTTGATGAACTCCACGATCAGGATGCCGTTCTTGGTCACCATGCCGATCAGCATGATCATGCCGATCTGGCTGTAGATGCTCATCTCCTGCCCCGTCAGCCAGAGTCCGAGCAGCCCGCCGAAGATGCCGAGTGGCACAGTCACCATCACCACCGCCGGGGTCAGCAGGCTCTCGAACTGGGCCACCAGCACCAGATAGACCACCAGCAGGGCCAGCGCGAATACCATCACCATCTCGCCCTGATTGTCGCGATAGTCCTTGGACTCGCCGGCATAATCCACCGTCATGCCACTCGGCAAATTGGTATCGGCCCAGCCGTCGAGGTAATCCAGCGCCTCGCCCAGGGTATGGCCCGGCGCCAGATCGGCGGTGAGGGTCACCGCCTTCTGCCGCTGGTAGTGATTGAGCCGCTGCGGACTCGCCACCTGGGTGACCGTCGCCAGGGTGGAGAGGCTCACCATCTCGCCACTGGCAGCCTTGAGGTAGATGCGGCTGAGATCCGAAATCCCGTTGAAGTCATGCTGATTGGCGCGCAGATAGACGTCATACTCTTCGCCCCTGTCCACATAGGTGGTCTCGCTGACGCCGCCGAGCAGTGCCTGCAGCGAGCCGGCCACGGTCGACACGGGAATGCCGAGTTGATTGGCGCGATCCCGCTCGATGGTCACCTGCAACTCGGGGGTTTTCTCGGCGTAATCGAGATCCGGTGTCGCCATCAGGCCGCTTTGGGCCGCCGCTTCTTTCAACGCCAGCCCCCGCTGATAGAGTTCGGCATAATCGGAACCCTGCAGCACGAACTGGACCGCCGCGTTGGAGCCACCGTGAAAGCCCGGTTGGAAGGTGCGGAGCATCACATCGGGAATACCGGCCAACCGCCCGCTCAGGGACTTGCCGAACTCGGCCGCCGTCTCGTCTCGCGCAGCCCAATCAGTCAGCTGAATGATCACCATGCCGGTCTGATCACCGCCACGACCAAAGGCCGGGGTGCTGAAACTCATGGCCTGCACCACCCCCTTGCCCAGCAGCGGCATGATGGCCGCCTCCACCTGCTGCATGTTGCGCTTCATCCGCTCGATACTGGTGCCCTCGGCCCCTTTGACAAACACGTAGAGTACGCCTCTGTCCTCGTTCGGGGTCAGACTGGCGGGCAACTGGCCAAACAAGGCGCCGATCCCGCCAAGGCAGAGCAGCAGTACCAGCGGGGTCCAGGCCGAGCGGCGCAACACCCAGCCCAGCAGATCGCGATAGTGCTTCTCTACCCAACCAAGGCCGCGATCGAGTGCCGCCGTCAATACATTGGGCTTGTCGATGGAACGCATCAGCCAGGAACCCATGGCCGGGGTCAGGGTCAACGCCACCAGGGAGGAGAAGAGCACGGCGAGCGACAACAGGATGGCAAACTCGGTAAAGAGCCTTCCCACCATGCCATCCATGAAGGCGATGGGCACGAACACCATCACCAGCACGGCTGTAGTTGCCACCACGGCAAAGCCCACCTCGCGGGTGCCGTGCCAGGCGGCCATCAGTGGGGGTTCTCCCCGTTGCAGATGGTGGTGGATGTTCTCCACCACGACGATGGCGTCATCCACCACCAGGCCGATGGCGAGAATGAGCGCCAGCAAGGTGATGAGGTTGATGGAAAAGCCGAAATACCAGGCGCCGATGAAGGCCGAGATGAGTGACACAGGCACTGTGATGGCCGGGATCAGGGTGGTTCGCCCCTGCCCCAGGAACAGATAGAGCACGGCCACCACCAGCACGGCGCAGATGGCCAGCGTTTCGTACACCTCGTTGATGGCCTGCTTGATGAAGATGGTGGAGTCGTAATCGATCTCGAGGGTGGCCCCCTCAGGCAGGAAGCGCTGCATCTCGGCCATCTTGCGCTCGACCCCCTGCGCCACCGCCAGGGGGTTGGCGGTGGACTGCGCCACTATGCCTATCCCCAGACTTTCGCGACCATTGCGCTGGTAGGCACTGTCTTCGTTCTTGGCCCCCACCTCCACGTCGGCGATATCCGCCAGATAGATGCTCTGGCCGTTGTCGGCGGTACGTACCTGCAAGGCCTGAAAATCGGCGGCCGTGTGATAGAGACGGGCTATCTGTACCGCCATGGTCATGCTGTTGTTACGGATCTCCCCGCCCGGCAGCTCTATGTTCTCCCGCTTGAGGGCATCCTGCACGTCCGCCACCGAGATGCCGCGGGCCGCCATGTCGGCGGGGCGCAGCCGTACATACATCACCCGGGTCAGATCGCCGGAGAGGGAGATCTCGCTCACCCCGTCCACCAAGCTCAAAGGATCGACCAGTACGCGGTTGGCGTAGTCCGTCATGGCGGTACGGTCCATCTGGGTACTGCTGAAGTTGAGCCAGACCGCCACATCACCGTTGCCGTTGTCCTTGGTGACCATGGGTTCGTCCACCTCTTCCGGCAACTTGGGACGGGCGCGGGAGATGGCGTCACGCACATCCGACGTTCCCTCCACCATGTTCCAGCCGAGTTTGAACTCCACCGTGATGACGGATCGCCCCTTGCGGGTCACCGAGTTGATGTTCTTGATGCCGCTGATACCGGAGAGCTGGTCCTCGATGGGTTTGGTGACCTGACTCTCCATGACGGCAGGCGCCGCCCCCTCATAGGTGGTGGTGATGGAGACGGATGGCGTCTGCACATCCGGCATCTCCCGTACCGTCAGCTTGCTGAAAGCCACCAGACCAAAGACGGTCAACAGGGCGCTCACTACCACCGCCACCAAGGGGCGGCGCACAGACATATCGGAGAGCCACATCAGCCTTTGACCTCTGCCAGATCGTTTACGCTGGCGCCGTCACGCAGATTGACCAGCCCCTCGACCGCGATGCGATCGCCGACCTTCAGCCCCTCAGTGACCCACACCTCCTCGCCATGGGTATCCCCCAACACCACGGGCACCCGCGTCACCCGGCCATCGGGCTCGAGACGGTAGACGAAACGCTGCTCGCCGACATACTCCACCGACTGAACGGGGATCAGCGTCATCTTCTGGGGTGGCAGGGAGAGTTCCACATTGAGCAGCATGCCAGGGCGCAGCTGACCATCGGGATTGGGGATAATGACGCGGGCCTTGATGTTCTGGGTATCGTTGGAGATGCGGCTGTCCAACGTCTCCAGCACGCCACGGAAAGATTGATCCGGCCAAGCCGAACTGGTTGCCGTCACCGCCATGCCGGGGCGCAGCAGGGAAAGATAGCGCTCCGGCACCGCCAGATCGAGCCGCAGCTTGGCCAGCTCATCGAGATGCAGCAGGGTATCGCCACTGTTGACCAAGGCGCCTTCACTCAAGTCGATGAGGCTGACGGAACCGTCGAACGGGGCTTGCAGGGTGCGCAGTGACAACTCGTATTTGGCGGCATCGGCGCGGGCCTGGGTCTGGGCGACGATGGCCTCCTGCCCTTCCAGCTCGGAGGTGGTGATGGCACCGCGAGCCACCAGCCGACGCATGTCCCGCAGCTTGCGTGCCTCGTCGCGCATGCTGGCGCTCTGTTCGGCCAGCTCCGCCAGCTGCTTGCCCGCATCCAGTGCGATCAGGGTGTCACCCCGCTTGACCTGCTGACCGGAGCGCACCGCGATCTTGACGATGCGGCCTGTCACCTCGGGGCTTATCACCACGGAACGATTGGCGGCCAATTTGCTCACCAGCTTGATGGAAGGCTCGGCCAAGCCCTGCTTGACCGTTTGCGCCCTGATATTGATCTGTCGGGGCTGAGGTTTGTGGGCGGGTTCGTTGTTACGGTAATACCAGACACCCAACATCAGCAGGGAGAGGCAGGCGATCGACAGCCACATACGCATTTTCATCAAGCAATCCATGAAATTAAGAGAAAAAAAAGGGGACACTTCATCAATGATGGTCGCTATGTTACCCCCTGACTATGCCGCGACTATGTATAAATGTGACAAAACGTAACGGAAGTGACGAAAGATCACCGAAATTGCATCGGCAGCAGACACCGTTCAGCGTTCTGCCCTACACTGGCGAGCAGAACCAGCACAGACTCGGCCCGCCTATGCCTGCACCCTGCGCCCATTTTGTTAAGTACCGTCTTCAATGGCTGCTCTGCGCCGTCGTCACCCTCCTGCTGGCACTCACCCTCCAGCTGACCCTGAAGCAAGTCACCGAGCTCTACGAAAGCAACACCCTCAGCACGGCCGCCCGCTTGCGATCCCAGTTTCAGCAGATGGAGACCTTTCTCGAGGCCATGCGCGGCCAGGCCGAGGAGCGACTGCGCAGCAACCCGCAGTCGGCACTGACTCACCAACTTTATCGTGCTCTGCAAGATGATCCAGAGACGGGATTCTCGCTGGATCGGGTGCCTGCCAACCTGCCCAGAGGACTCAGTGGCAATCTGACCGGACAGGGACCACTGCCGTCCCCGAACAGCACGCGGGAAGCCCGCCTGCATCTGGCGCTAAGCCTTTCGCCTCTGCTTTCCACCGCCAGCAAGCTGCTGGGAGACAAGATTGCCTGGATCTATTTCACCGGAGTGGATGACTTTGTCTACCTCTATCCCTGGGTCCACTCCAGCAAGTTCCGCTTCCAGCGAGCCATCTACCAGAAGTCCTACTGGCAGGATGTCCTGAAGCAACCGAATCCCAACCAGCATGCCATCGTATCGCGTCCCTACGAGGACTTTGCCGGCGCAGGCCGGATGATCTCCCTGTCACAACCCATAGTGAAAGATCAGCAGCTGGTTGGGGTCATCAGCATTGATGTGCTGCTCTCGCGACTCAATCTGCTGCTGCGTGATCCCGTTCCCGAGGCCGGGACTCTCTTTTTAATCAATCAGCACCAGCAGATCCTGGCGCGCAGCGGCCAAGAGGGAGAATTTAACCCCAGCGACCGCACCGAACGGGATAGCTACCAATGGCGGCAAGGGGTCTTTCAGTTCACCCATGCCATTCCGGATACGCCCCTCACCCTGATCCACCGCATCCCCCTGTTGTCGTTACTGCAGGCACTGTTCTGGCAATCTGCACCCACCCTGATCGCCATCCTCTGCATGGTGCTGGCGACCCTCTCCAGCCTCAGATCCCGCAGCCTGAACCGACAGCTGGACTACCTCTCCCGCCACGATGCCCTGACCGGAGCCTTCAATCGCCACTATTTCGACGAGTTTGAACGCACGCATCAACATGCCAGGGCCTCTGGGGTCGGGGTAATCATGTTCGATTGCGATCACTTCAAACTGGTCAATGACCGCTTTGGCCACGAGGTGGGTGATCAAGTGCTGATCCGGCTGGTCGAGCTGTGCCAGCGGCAGCTTAGACGGGAAGATGCCCTGATCCGTTGGGGGGGCGAGGAGTTTCTGTTGCTGGTCGCCAAGGGATCCGAACCACTGGATCAACTGGCCGAAAGGTTGCGCCTGCAGATAGCACACCATCCGTGGGAAGAGATAGCGCCGACCCTGGCGGTCACCGTCAGCTTGGGCTATCACCACTGCGCCCCCGAGGCGCAGTTGCAAGAGGCAATCCGCCAAGCCGATGTGGCACTCTATCGAGCCAAGGCCAACGGCCGCAATCGCAGCGAGCGCTGGCAGGATGACGGCGCAAAAAACACAAGGTAAGCTGAACGCCTCACTCACCTCAGGAGAGACAAAGTGTCACGAAAACCCCGTGTGGGATTGGCTCTGGGCAGTGGCGCAGCCCGAGGATGGGCGCACATCGGCATCATACGGGCGCTGGAGCGGCTCGGCGTCAAACCGGATCTGGTGGCAGGTTGCTCCATCGGCAGCTTCGTCGGCGCCGCCTATGCCTCGGGCGAGCTGGACAAGCTGGAGTCCTGGGTACGCGGTTTCAGCCGCTTGCAGGTGGTCGGCCTGCTCGATCCCGCCCTCTCCGGCGGCCTGTTTCGCGGTGAGAAGGTGTTCGGCATCGCTGCCAGTCACCTCGGCGATCCCGCCATCGAGAGTCTGCCTCTGCCCTTCGCCTGCGTTGCCACCGAGCTCGATACCGGTCGCGAGATCTGGTTGCAACAGGGGCCGCTGCGTCAATGTGTGCGCGCCTCCTGTGGCATGCCGGGCATCCTGACCCCCACCCTGGTCGAGGATCGCTGGCTGGTGGATGGCGCCGTAGTCAACCCGGTGCCCATCTCGCTGGCCCGCGCCATGGGTGCCGAGGTGGTGATCGCCGTCAACCTCAACGCCGACATGCACCAGCCCTGGACCGACGAACCGGACGAACCGGACGAACCCGTCAGCGGCAACCGCTTCAGTCAGTGGTTCAACCGCGGTGAGGGCCCCAACACACCCGGCATGTGGAGCGTGATGACCGGCTCCATCAACATCATGCAGGAGCGCATCACCCGTGCCCGGATGGCGGGGGATCCCCCCGAGATCCAGCTCTGCCCGCGCCTTGGCAGTTTCTCCATCATGGATTTCCACCGGGCAGGAGATGCCATCAACGAGGGAGAGGCCTGCGTCGAGCGCAACGTGGAGCAGCTCAAAGAGGAGCTTTCCCGCCTCGGCTTGATATGACGCCAGGTACCAACCTGACGAGCCCATAAAAAAAGAGCGCCAACGGCGCTCTTTTTGCTTTCTTGCGGCGGGCAAGCCATCAGAATAGCGCCAGCCCCTTGAGCATCACGACCAGGATCAGCAACGGCGACACATAACGGATGATAAAGAACAGCGGCTTGAGGATGGCCAGCTCCAGTTCGCCACCATTGGTCAGTGCCTCCTTCATCCGCTCGAAGCCCCACACCCAGCCCACGAACAGGCAGAGGAAGATGCCGCCAAGGGGCATCAATACATTGGAAGAGACGAAGTCGAACAGGTCGAAGAAGGTCTTGCCGGCGATCTGCACATCAGCCAGCGAGCTGTTGGAGAGCGCACAAGTCGAGCCGACGGCACCCAGCACCAGCAGGTTGAGCAGGGTGGCCTTGGGACGGCTCATGTGGAAACGCTCGGACACCACGGAGACCGGCACTTCCAGAATGGAGAGCATGGCACCTGTGGCCGCGATGGCGGAGAGCACGAAGAACAGCACCATGAACAGGTGACCGAACGGTATGCTGGCAAACACCGCAGGAATGGTGATGAACAGCAGGGAGGGGCCTGCCGAGGGCTCGAACCCGAACGCAAACACGGCCGGGAAGATGGCGATCCCCGCCAGCATGGAGACGAACAGATCGGCGCACATCACCCGGAAGGTGGTCAGCGGAATGTTCTGATCATCCCGGAAATAGCTGCCATAGGTCATCATGCAGCCCATGCCGATGGAGAGCTTGAAGAAGGCCAGCCCCATGGCGGTCAGCACCACCCCGGCGGTGATCTTGGAAAAGTCCGGCGAAAACAGAAAATGCAGACCCTGGCTTGCCCCAGGCAGGGTCAGGCTGCGGATGCCGATCACCAGCAACAGGATGAAGAGCACCGGCATCAGCTTCTTGGTGACCGCCTCGATCCCCTTGGAAACCCCCATCAGCAATATGCCCCCCATCAGCGCCAGCACCAGCCATTGCCAGAGCAGGCTCTGCAGCGGGTTGGTGATGAGCGCATTGAAGGCCGCCCCCGTGACCGCAGGGTCGGTCGACAGTATCTCGCCGCTGATGGCCTTGAAGATATAGGCAAACACCCAGGCCGCCACTTCGGAATAGAAGGACATGATAAGGAAGGCCGCAAGCACCCCCATCAGGGCGATCAGCCACCAAGGCTGCCCCTTGGGACCCAGCTTGCTCAAAGTGGTCACCGCATCGGCCTTGCCCTTGCGACCCAGCATGATCTCGGAAATCATCACCGGCAGCCCCACCAGCAAGGTGGCAATCACATAGACCAGCAGAAAACCGGCGCCGCCGTTCTCACCCGTCAGGTAGGGAAATTTCCAGATATTGCCCAGCCCGACGGCTGAACCCAGGGTGGCGGCAAGGACACCGAATTTACTGGTAAAGCCATCTCTGGCCTGGGGAAGGATTTGACTCATGCTTGTCTCACTGTGCGCATCATGCGAAGGATAACCCTGATTTTAGGGCAGGAATTTTCTGAGGATTAATCCGGCTTGCCAAGGTATTTTCGTGAAAAGAGCTGGTGAGAGCACAATTAGCCAAACTTAATTAAATGAACCGGCTATTTGATGAATAAAAAATGCCGCCTCAAGGGCGGCATTTTTGTCAAAGCTTAATCAAATCAAGCTTTGGCAATATCGTCCGGACCGATCTGGCCGATTTCGGCGACTTTTTTGTCAGCCAGCAGCCAGAGGGTGAACTTGTGCAGTTCCGGATGATGAGCCAGTGCCACCAGGAAGGCACCACCTACTTCACGATAACCCAGTTCATAGTTCTTCAGGGTGGTCGGGGGAACGCCCAGCAGATCGGCAAACTTCGGACGGCTCAGACCGACCGCTTCACGGATCTGACGGATCTTCTTACCAACAGTTACGATATTTGAATTCATATTGTTCCATACTCCGTACGGCGGATTGACTCCACCTTTATTTTTCGCGACGACTCGTAGTCAAGTGTATCAGTTTTGAACGGACTCGTTATGGTCGAGCCTCTATCTTTAATCAGCGTCTTTCGACGACAACCCTTGCAAACATCGGGGATGGTAATCGCTCAACCGTCTCAGGTAAACAGTCTCGAAAAGAAACCTTTATTGTTGCTGCAGGAATAACTCGTATAATCCGCCAGCTATCCCTAAAGAGTAGGAACTCATGGCGCTCCCCGGCATAATCTCCTGTTTACACCCGGTTTCAACACCCGCAGAACTCACCCGCCAATTGATGCAAGGCCAGCAGACACGCGCCGAAGCCTTCTGGGTGCCTGCGACCATGCATGAGCAAGCAGCAGCGATTTTGACTGCGCTCGATGACAAGATCAGCCTGTTTCTGGAACGACCCGTAACAGGGCTGACCCTGCGCAGCCACGATGGCATCGTACAAGAAAAGGAGTATTTGCTGCTCGGTAACGGCCAGCGTCTTACCCTTGCCAACGAGCAGGGAGACGGGGGTCTGGTCCCCGCCAGCGGGCTTGCCGAAATGGCCAAATGGCTGGAGGCGGGACACCTCCATTTTTGCTGTTCAGCTGCGGTTCAGCCTGTGGCCAGGGCCATCCTCAACATTTGGCCCCTCGACCCTTACCTTGCACGTCATTTTTTGCACAGTTTTACACCCTTACTGTGCGAAGCAACCGAGGCCGATTATCTGGCGGTGTTCCAGGCGAGGGAATCTCCCTCCATGGCGCAACCTGACTGGGTTCAGGCCTATATGAAACTCGAAAAGAAGCTGCACAGAGCCTATTTGGATCACTAATTAATTTGGATAAACAGCCAGTTATCCACACGACATAATTTGCCATATGGATTATGTGTGAGCTTGATCATGTTTTGAAATCGGCATAGAGTGCGCCACGTCATCGGAATGACATCGGCTGTTCGTGAAGGGTTGAAGGCATTGCTTACGCTGCCGCCCGCTCGCTTGTGCACCAGGAATGTGTGCCTCCCGGATGGAACCGGGATCCCTGCCAGACTCAACGCTGTTGTTCGGCAGAGCCTGCAGCTTACATAAATTAAAAAGTGCGAAGCACGTGAACAACGTGCCATCTCAACGAGGATTTTTTATGATGAAAATGGCTCCTTCCCTGATCGCCATCGCTATGGCTACCATGGGCGCAACTGCAGCTCACGCCGCTGACGACATCTACTTCGGTGCCGGTGTCGGTGCTGCCCACTTCAACGGTCTGAACAAGATCGAAGGCGTGAACACTGGCGAAGAAGACGCGGCTGCTGCCAACGCCTTCGTTGGTTACAACTTCACCGAAAACTTCGGTACCGAATTCGGCTACCAGTACGCTGGCCGTGGCAACACCGATGGCAACCGTTACGAAAACCAGGGTGCCACCCTGTCCGGTATCGCTCGTCTGCCGCTGGGCGGCGACTTCTCTGCCTTCGCTGAAGGCGGCGCCTACTGGGCTCACACCGACGGCATGGGCACCAGCGATACCAAAGTATCCCCGCTGGCTGGCCTGGGCGTGACCTACAAGGTCAACGACGCACTGGATCTGCAAGCTCGCTACCGCTACATGTGGGACGTGGCTGACCTGCACGCCGGTGACGCTCCTGACGACGTACGCTACAAGTCCAACCAGAGCGTTGCGACCCTGGAAGCCGTATACCACCCGTTCCGTTCTTCCTACGTAGCGCCGGCGCCGGCTCCGGTTGTTGAAGAAGCTCCGGCTCCTGCTCCGCAGGTTGTTGAGAAGAACTTCGCCCTGAACTCCGACGTGCTGTTTGCCTTTGGCAAAGACAGCCTGAAGCCGGAAGGCGTTGCAGCCCTGAACGGTCTGTATCAGCAAATCGTTGAATTCCAGCCGAAAGATGGCAACGCTGTTGTCGTTGGTTACACCGACCGCATCGGTTCCGACGCTTACAACCAGAAGCTGTCCGAAGCCCGTGCCCGTACCGTTGCCAACTTCCTGGTCAGCAAGGGTATGGCTGCCAGCAAGGTTGCAGTAGAAGGTCGTGGCGAAGCCAACCCGGTTACTGGCACCAAGTGCTACGCCGTCAAGGCTAAAGCTCAGCTGATCTCCTGCCTGGCTCCGGATCGTCGCGTAGAAGTTCGCGTCTCTGGCGTACAAGAAGTTCAGCAATAATCTGACTCTGTTCAGATGATGCGAAAAGGGGATGCCACGGCATCCCCTTTTGCTTTTCCGCGTTCTATTGCTTGGCAGTGAACGCAACAAGACACGACACTTTCTGTCAAAGCACCAGCCCCGCCACACGCCCCGCTTTTTCGCTCAACCCCGCACTACCGCTGGATATCTGTACAGAAACTTGATCAAAGCGAGTCAAAAGAATACAGTAACCCCGCTTGTAAGGTATTGGATGAACTATTAAAAGTGCTTTTTGTCCGGTTAGTTGTCCATGAGGCCAAGACTTCATGAGTATCCAGGAACCGTCTCTTTTTTCATTCAAGCCAACCGTGGTTCACCATGGAGGTCGCAGCTGAATTGTCATTTGCGACCGGTATAACTGAAAGAGTGCGCAGTACGCCCTAGCACGGCAAACTCAACGAGGATAAAACGATGAAAATGAAAATGGCACCCACCCTGATTGCTCTGGCCATTGCGGCCATGGGAACTTCCACCGCTCAGGCCGCCAACGACTGGTACACAGGTATCGGCGCAGGTTGGGCTTATGGCCACGACCTGAACGACTTTGGCAAAGACGCTGACAAAGATGCCACCGCGCTCTCCCTGTTTGGCGGCTACAACTTCACCGAAAACTTCGGAGCCGAGCTGGGCTACCTCTACGCCGGCAAGGGTGGCGTCGATGGCGTTGACTTCAAGACCCAGGGTGCCACCCTGTCCGGTCTTGCCCGTCTGCCGCTGAACGACATCTTCTCCGTGTTTGCCGAAGGCGGTGCCTACTTCAACCACGTCAACGGCAACGGCAGCAGCGACAATGGCGCTGCGCCGCTGGCCGGTCTGGGCCTGACCGCCAAGCTCTCCGACCTGATCGATGTGCAAGCCCGCTACCGCTATATGTGGAACCTGGGTGATGAGCAGAAAACCTGGGAAACCAACATGAGCGTGGCCACCCTGGAACTGGTAATGCACCCGAACCGCACCTCTTATGTTGCGCCTGTCCCGGCACCGGCGCCCGAGCCGGTTCCTGAGCCCGTGGTCGTCGACAAAAACTTCGCCTTGAGCTCGGACGTGCTGTTTGCCTTTGGCAAATCCACCCTGAAACCGGAAGGGGTTGCCGCGTTGAATACCCTGTATCAGCAGATCGTCGACGTGCAGCCGAAAGATGGCAGCGCCGTGGTCGTCGGCTACACAGACCGCATCGGTTCTGACGCCTACAACCAGAAGCTGTCCGAAGCGCGCGCCCGCACCGTGGCCGACTTCCTGGTCGGCAAAGGTCTGCCTGCCGGCAAGGTCGCCATCGAAGGTCGTGGCGAAGCCAGCCCGGTCACCGGCACTCAATGCAACGGCATCAAGGCCAAGGCACAGCTGATCGCCTGCCTGGCCCCGGATCGTCGCGTGGAAGTGCGCGTCACCGGCGTACAGGAAGTGAAACAGTAAGTCACTCTGGTGGCAGATGAAGGAGGCCTGATGGCCTCCTTTTTTATTGTTTTGTGATCGCCGATCACCCTCCCCATTTTGTGACCTTGTCCCGTGCATTGCGATCCTGGATACCACCTAAGTGGTTAAAAACCCTGCATCGCCTATAAATAGTGGTGGTTGTACACAACAGGGCTGGAGCCCTGCGACACCAGACATCGACGAGGATACGCGATGAACATAAGAGTGAAACCTGTTTGGATTGCATTGGCATTGGCGACCACCGGGGTACAGGCTGCACCGGTCAACGACTGGTATGCCGGGGTTGGTGGCGGCTGGGCCATCGCCCACGATCTGGGTGATTTTGGCAAGGATGCGAGCAAGGACGCCACCGCGCTCTCCTTGTTTGGCGGCTACAACTTCACCGAGAACATGGGGGCAGAGCTTGGCTACCTGTCGACCGGTGACTGGGACGTGCAGGGCAACAACTTCAGCAGCCAGGGTGCCACCCTGTCAGTGATAGGCCGCTTGCCCCTTGGCGACATCTTCTCGGTATTTGCCGAGGGGGGAGGTTATCTCTATCACGTCAAGTCCATCAACGGCGGGGACGACAATCTGGCACCGCTGGCCGGCCTTGGCCTGACCGCCAAGCTGCACGACTGGGTCGATATCCAGGCGCGCTACCGCTACCTGGTCCGGGTCGGTGACGATCCCGACAACGATAAACTGAACAGCGGTACCCAGCGCTGGGTGAGCGACATCAGCACCGCCACCCTGGAGCTGGTGATCCACCCCAACCGCAGCAAACCGGTCGAGCCTGTCGCAGCCCCTGTGATCATCCCGCCGCCCCCGCCCGCTCCGGAGCCGGTGGATCAAACCTTCAACCTGAGCTCGGATGTATTGTTTGCGTTCGGCAAGGCAGAGCTCAAACCGGAGGGGATGCAGGCGCTGGAGTCGCTCTATCAGCAGATAATGGACGTCAAACCCAAAGATGGTAGCGCCGTGGTGATGGGTTACACCGACCGTATCGGCTCGGATACCAACAACCAGACGCTGTCGGAGGCTCGCGCAAGTACGGTCGCCAACTTCCTGATTGGCAAGGGCCTGCCCGCCGACAAGGTCAGCATTCAGGGCAATGGCGAGAGCAACCCGGTCACCGGCACTCAGTGTGATGCCATCAAGGCAAGGGCTGCACTCATTGACTGCCTGGGACCGGATCGCCGGGTAGAGGTCAGGGTCACCGGCACTCAAAGTGCCACCGAGGCGCCCGTCGCAGAGCCAACTGCGCAATAAGCCGCGTCCAGCAACGAAGATAGCAGCCAGACGTGTGAAAGGGGTACCGGACAGGGAAATCTGTGAAGGTGCACAAAAAAGGGATGCCGAAGCATCCCTTTTGCTTTTCCTCTGAGCGGAAGATCAGAAGGAGGTGCGGCGATAACGGCGGTATTCCGGTCGCCAGAAGTTGGCCTCGATGGCTTGCTCTATCACCTCGTCCGGGGTCTGCACCGCCTTGCCCTGCAGCATGGCGGTCTTGGCCACCATCTTGGCGATGTAGCGGGAAACCTTGTGAATGTCAGCCAGATCCGGCAGCAAGGAGCCCTCCTCCCCTTTCACCAGCGGTGAACACTCCGCCAGCGCGCGGCTGGCCGACATCAGCATGGCGTCGGTCACCCGGGTGGCACCGGAGGCGATAACGCCAAGGCCAATCCCCGGGAAGATGAAGGAGTTGTTGCACTGGGCGATGACATAGCGCTTGCCCTTGTGCTCCACCGGTGCAAACGGGCTGCCGGTGGCCACCAGCGCCTGACCGTCGGTCCAGCGGATCAAATCGGCCGGTGTCGCCTCTACCCGCGAGGTGGGGTTGGAGAGCGGGAAAATGATGGGGCGGGCACAGTGCTTGTGCATGGTCTTCACCACCTCTTCGGTAAACAGCCCCGGCTGGCCGGAGACGCCGATCAGGATGTCCGGATGACCGTGCTCCATCACCTCCAGCAGGGAGATGTTGTCCCCCACCGGCCAGTCTTTGATCCGCTCCACCGGCTGGGAGAGACGGCGCTGGAAGTCGAGCTGGTTGGGGATCTTGTCGGTGATGAGGCCGAAGCGGTCCACCATGAAGACCCGGCCACGGGCCTGGGCGTCGGTCAGCCCCTCAGCTTTCATCTGCGCCACTATCTGCTCGGCGATGCCACAACCTGCGCTGCCCGCCCCAAGGAAGGCAACCCGCTTCTCGGAGAGCTTGGCACCGGAAGCCTTGCAGGCGGCGATGAGGCTGCCGAGCGTCACGGCGGCGGTGCCCTGGATGTCGTCGTTGAAGCAGCAGAGCTCGTTCTTGTAGCGGTTGAGCAGCGGCATGGCGTTGTTCTGGGCGAAGTCCTCAAACTGCAGCAGTATGTCCGGCCAGCGGCGCTTGACCGCCTGAATGAAGGCGTCGACGAACTCGGCGTACTCTTCACCCGAGATACGCGGATTGCGCCAGCCCATGTAGAAGGGGTCATTCAGCAGCTGCTGGTTGTTGGTGCCCACATCCAGCACCACCGGCAGGCAGTAAGCCGGGGAGATGCCGCCGCAGGCGGTGTAGAGCGACAGCTTGCCGATGGGAATGCCCATGCCGCCGATGCCCTGATCGCCGAGACCCAGGATGCGCTCGCCGTCGGTGACCACGATCACCTTGACGTTCTGTTTGGTGGCGTTCTGCAACATATCATCGATCCTGTCCTTGTCCGGATAGGATATGAACAGGCCACGAGCGCGGCGGTAGATGTTGGAGAACTCCTCGCACGCCTTGCCCACGGTCGGGGTATAGATGACCGGCAGCATCTCAGTCAGGTGGTTATGCAGCAGACGGTAGAAGAGCGTCTCGTTGGTATCCTGGATGTTGCGCAGATAGATGTGCTTGTCCATGTCGTTGCCAAACGCCATGAACTGGCGGTAGGCGCGCTCGGCCTGCTCTTCGATGGTCTCGATATTCTGGGGCAGCAAGCCTTCGAGGTTGAAGTTGCTGCGCTCTTCGCTGGTGAAGGCGCTGCCCTTGTTGAGCAGCGGGGTCTCCAGCAGGGCCGGACCGGCATAGGGGATGTAGAGGGGACGTTTCTGGTTATTATCTTCAAACATGGATCGGGTACCTAAACGATGACCTGGACGAAGGAGTCCGCCGATCCTATGGGCTTGCGCCATTAATTTCAAAGAGTTTGCACATCCGTTGCAAAAGGTTTGCGACCCAGGCGACGAAAGGCGCCGGGGGTCAGACCAGTGAGTCGGCGAAAGCGGTTGGCAAAGTTGGCACCGTCGCTGTAACCGACCCGGCTGGCCAGCTCGCCGAGCGGCCAGTTGGTGTAGAGCAGCAGCTGGCGCGCCTTGTTCATTCTGAGTTCGGTCACCTTCGCCATGGGCCCCATGCCGAACACCTGCTGACAGAGCCGATGCAGATGGGGCACGGAGCAGGCCATCTGCCGGGCCAGCAGCGCCACGCTCCAGGGCTCGTCGAGACGCGCCTCCACCCGGCGAAACAGCGCCTGCAACCTCAGCTCCGGGGTGCCGCGCACCTCTCCCTGCAAGGTGCGTTCGAGCAGCGCCAGCAACAGGCTGAGCAGTTGGGGTTGCAAGGGTGAACGTACCCCCTCCCCCTGCATCAGGCTGAGCAGGTGATAGAGCTGATCCCCCTCATCCCCCTGCCAGATACGGTGCCCAAGCCGGTGCAGATGCTGCCAGCGCGGTACGTCGTCCAGCAGGATCCAGCTGGTGCTCCAGCGCACGCCGGTAAGCTTGAGGCCACCCGGCACGGCAGCGGGCAGGAAGATGAGCGATCCCGCCGGAATGGGCTGCTCCCCGCCATCGCTGAGCAGCGCCCCCCCCTCATCGTGGCTCACCATCAGGATGTGAAACTCGGGCCGGTTGCGACGAATAAGGTAGTGCTCCCGGATGTTCGAAAGCCCGGTCAGAAAGATGCCCGCCTCGCCGAGCAGGGGCAGCCCTTCACGACCCAGCATCCGCTCCTCGCAGGCCGGGGCGATTTCAAGACACTCGCTGACAAAAGCCATAACACCTCAATATGATAGTTTTGAACAAGAAACCCGAGAGAGGCTCACAGTGAAGTCGCTCGCCACTGCCCCTATCATACCCATGACAAACCTTGCTTTTCACATACCCGGTTAACATAAATGAATTATTGGCAAGCGATTTTAAAACAAACCACCGATCGCGAGTTCATGACGCGGCTGTGGCGGCTGGCCCTGCCAGTGTCGCTGCAATCCATGATGTTCTCCCTGCTCGGCCTCATCGATATCATGATGGTGAGCCAGCTTGGCACCACGGCTGTGGCGGCGGTCGGCTTGGGTAACCGGGTCTTCTTCTTCAATCTGCTGGTGATAGCGGGACTCTCGGGTGGCGTCTCGGTGTTGGCGGCACAATATTACGGTCGTGGCGAACTGGCCGGGGTGCGTCGCGCTCTGGCGCTGGCGCTGGTGGGCGCTCTGCTGGTGAGCCTGCCGTTTGCACTCGTCTACGTACTTGCACCGGGCAGCGTATTGAGCCTTGCCAGCCAGGAACCCGAACTGCGCGCCCTCGCCGACCAGTTTTTGATGATCACCGGCGCCACCATCCTCTGCACCGCCATCGTGGTGCCGCTGGAATCGGCGCTGCGTTCGGTGGGCAACGCGGCGGCGCCGACCCGCATTGGCATCATCGCCATCATTGCCAACGTCATCCTCAACTACACCCTCATCTTCGGCCATTTCGGTTTCGAGGCCATGGGGGTGGCAGGCTCGGCCTGGGGTACCACGATTTCACGACTGCTGCAGACAGCCCTGCTGTTGTGCTACGTGATGCGTCAGGAGCCCCGCCTCATTCCGCGCAGGCAGGACTGGTGGGATGCCTTTCGCCGCAAGGAAGTGGTGCGCTTCACCCTGATCGCCCTGCCGCTCTTGTTCCACGACGGGCTCTGGGCCTTTGGCATGCTGATCTACGGCTTTCTCTACGCCCACCTCGGCACCGACTCGCTGGCCATCATGACCACGCTGGGGACGCTCGAGAGCATCCTCATCTCTCTCTTCTTCGGACTGGCGGTAGCCTGTTCCACCCTGCTCGGCCACCGGCTCGGGGCCGAGGAGTACGAGACTGCCTGGCAGCACTCCCAGCTGTTCCTGCTGCTCGCTCCCATCGGCGCCCTGCTGGTAGGGATCGCGGTCTGGCTGTTGCAGACCCACCTGCTGCTGTGGGTCGGCAACCTGCCGAGCGAGTTGATGGGAGAGGCGGGTCAGGTGCTCGCCGTCATGTGTCTGGGCATGCTGCTCAAGGTGTTCAACATGGTGGGGATCATAGGGGTGCTGCGCTCGGGAGGGGATGTCAACTACAGCATCTTCATCGACATCGTCGGCATGTGGTGCATCGGCCTGCCGCTCGCCTGGGTAGCGGTCACCCAGCTTGGCTGGCCCCTCTCCTGGGTGGTGGCCGTGGTGCTGCTGGAAGAGCTCAGCAAGGTGCTGTTGGTGCAACACAGGATCCGCCAGCGCCGCTGGCTCAGAAATCTGGTGATAGGATAAAGGGGCGCGGGAAGGGGGAAAATGCGGGGTCATATCAATGACAGAAAATCCCCGTTTGCAGTATGCTGGCCCCCTCTTCAATCAGTGACAGGGTGCCGCTATGTGCAAGTGTTCAATGCCCCTGTCCCGTAGTCGTTTCAGGAGACGAGCATGCAACCACAGAAAGAGCTGATCACCGAAACTGCCCTGCTGGAGATGGCCAACGGCATCATCAAGAGCCACGAAGACTTCATCCACGGCATGCGCGCCGACTCGGTGGAGCAGAAGGGGGAGATTCTGGTGTTCAAGGGGGAGTTCTTCCTGGCCGAAGATGGCACCCCGACCGGCAAGACCATGGCGGTGTTCAACATGTTCAAGCTGCTGGCCCAGCAGCTCTCAGGCAAGTACCAGCTGAGCTGATCGCTCCCTTGCCAGTGACCACCAGATGCCGCCCTCAGGCGGCATCTGTCTTTGTGAGTGTGGGCAGTGCCTGCTTGTCGGCCAACTCCCCCACCACGCAGTTGCGTCCCGCCATCTTGGCCATGTAGAGACACTCGTCGGCCCGATTGAGCAGATCCTCTATGCTCTCGCCGCGCAGGGCCAGGGTCAGGCCGATACTCACTGTCACCTCCAGCAGCTCGTCGGAGGTGGGACTCTTCACCAACCGCGCTTCCACCGCCACCCGCAGTCGCTCGGCGACCCGCTTCGCCTGGGCCAGCTCGGCGCAGTTGGGCAGCAAGATGGCAAACTCCTCGCCGCCATACCGTCCCAGCACCATGCCGGGCTCCAGTTGCTCCGCCAGGGTCGCCGCCACCTCCTTGAGTACCGCATCCCCCGCCAGATGGCCGAAGGTGTCGTTGATGCGCTTGAAGCGGTCCAGATCCAGCAGCAGGACGGCAAAGGGCCTCTGCTTGCGGATCATGTTCATCCTGGCCTTCTCCAGCTGTTTCATCAGCAGGCGGCGGTTCATCATGCCGGTCAGCTCGTCGGTGGTGGACTCCCGGTAGAGCTGCAGCAGCATGTTGAGCTGACCACACTGAACCCAGCTGCTGGCCAGGGCAAACAGCACCAGCAGCCAGATTTGGTTGAGGGTCTGCACGCTCCAGAGCGGCTGCCCCACCAGCAGCCAGTTGCCCGCCAGCATGGTGACCAGAATGCCCCCCGCCAGTTGCAGGCCGAGGGAGAGCGGAATGGGGAAGATGGCAAACAGGCTGACGAGCAGATAGGGGAAGGCCATGTAGCCCGCCTGCAACTCCTGATCCGCGCCGAAACTGTGCAGGCAGATGAGGGAGAAGAGCATCATCACCGCCATCAGATAGCCCAGCGCCAGCTTCATGCGCTCGCGCCTGAAATGGATAAGGTAGGAGAAGGGGATGAGCGGGGAGAGGGCCAGCAGGCAGAAGACCCTGGCCTGCAGCAGCTCCTCGAACTGGGCGGAGGGCAAGGTCAGCCAGTCCACCACCGCCCAGGCGGGCAGGCCCACCATCAGCAGGCAGGTGAGCAAACGCAGACGTACCGTCATGAAGCCCATGCGGGTCAGGGTAAAATCTTCGGAGTGGGCACGGGCACTCCAGAACTCCGACAACTTCAGCATCCAGAGCCTCCAAATCGCAACAGAGGGCTCATTCTACGCCGCACGGGCTCAAAATCCTATGCAACCTGCGCCATTTCAGGGCGAGCACCGTCACACAAACCGGCGGATCATAATCGCCACGCGCAAACGTTTCAACCCGTGGGAAAATAAACCGGTTTCAGCCCGAATTAGCGCTGGTCAGCGCCATTTCAATCACTAAAATAGCGCCCAATTTTCTCCCCCCTCCCCCACACATTCGAGGTATTTATGGAACAGGCTGCCGCCGTCCGCGCAACCCCAGAGGCCCATCCACCCAGGCGAGCCCACAGCGAACTGGTCTACGGCATAGACGATGTCCCGCCCCTGCCCCAGACCCTGTTCGCCGCCCTGCAGCATATGCTCGCCATGTTTGTCGCCATCATTACCCCGCCCCTCATCATCGCCAATGCCCTCGGCCTCCCTGCCGCCGACACCCGTTATATCGTCTCCATGTCGCTGGTCATGTCCGGCATCGCCTCCTTCATCCAGACCCGCCGCTTCGGCCCCATCGGCTCCGGCCTGCTGTCGGTACAGGGGACCAGCTTCAACTTCCTCGGCCCCATCATCGCCTCCGGCCTCGCCCTCAAGCAGGCGGCCATGCCCACCGAGGATCTGCTGGGCACATTGTTCGGTACCATGCTGGTGGCCGCCCTCACCATGGTGGTGATGAGCCGCTTCCTCCATCTGGTCAAACGGGTGATCACCCCGCTGGTGACCGGCATAGTCGTGCTGCTGATTGGCCTGACCCTGATCAAGGTGGGCCTCATCAGCATGGGTGGCGGCTATGCTGCCCTCTCGGATGGCAGCTTCGCCAGCCACAGCAACCTCTTCCTCTCCCTGCTGGTCCTCGGCCTCATCGTGCTACTGCAACGCAGCCGCAATCCCTGGCTGCGCCTCTCCGCCATCATGATCGCCATGCTGGCGGGCTATGCCGTGGCCCTGCTGCTGGGCAAGGTCACGACTCCCACCTTCGACGGCCCGCTGGTGATGGTGCCGATCCCGCTCCACTACGGCCTCGGTTTTGACTGGCAGCTGTTCGTGCCGCTCGCCATCATCTTCGTGGTGACGGCGCTTGAGGCCATCGGCGACATGACCGCCACCTCGGACATCTCGGGCGAGCCGCTGGAAGGCCCTGTCTACATGGAACGCATCAAGGGCGGCGTGCTGGCCGACGGCGCCAACTCCATGCTGGCGGCCCTCTTCTCCACCTTCCCCATGTCCACCTTCGCCCAGAACAACGGCGTCATCCAGCTGACCGGGGTGGCCAGCCGTCACGTCGGCCTGTTCATCGCCGCCATGCTGGCCCTGCTCGGCCTGTTCCCGGCGGTAGCGAGCCTGGTGCAACAGATACCGGAACCCGTGCTGGGCGGTGCCACCATCGTCATGTTCGGCACCATAGCCGCCGCCGGCGTGCGCATCATCTCCCGCGAGGAGCTGGATCGCCGCGCTCTGATGATCCTGGCGGTGTCACTCGCCATGGGGCTGGGGGTTGCCCAGGTGCCGGAAGTGCTGCAGCACCTGCCGGAGCTGGCCAGAAGCGTGCTCTCCTACGGCGTCGCCACTGGCGGCCTCACCGCCATCGTCATGAACCTGCTGCTGCCCAAGCGCGAAGCGCGTCACTCCTGAGACGTCGCCTACCGATAGCAAATCCAAGCCCCGCACTGCGGGGCTTTACCTTGCCAGTCGCCACGGGTAGTGTGCTGGGCAGCCTTTTTTGAGGATGCCGCCATGCCCTATCGCCTGCTATCCCCCCTCCCCGACACCACTTCCCCCGCACAGATACTGGCGCAAGAACAGCACTGGCTGCGCGACTGTGCCCGTGACGGCCAGCCCCGTGCCCACCTCTGGCAGGCGCCCCAATGCCTGATTGTCACCCGCAAGGATACCCGGCTTCCCCATTACGAAGCCGCCTGCCAGCAACTTGCAGATGAAGGCTGGCCGGTTCATGTGCGCGACAGCGGTGGCACCGCCGTGCCCCACGGGGCGGGCATCCTCAATCTGTCGCTCATGCTGCCCCGCACCACCACAGATCTCGCCCACTACTACCGGCTGCTGGGGGCGCCCCTGCTGACCCTGCTGGCGGAGTACGGCCTTGAGGGAAACTATGACTTCGTGCCCGGTTCCTTCTGCGACGGCCAGTACAATCTGGTGATCGGGGGTCGCAAGATCACCGGCACCGCCCAGCGCTGGCTGGCACCGGGCCAGGATCACAACGGCGCCGTACTGGCCCAGGCCATGTTGCTGGTGGCGGGCGATGTGGATGAAGGTACGAAGATGGCGAGCCGCTTCTACGAGCTGGCGGGCGGGGAGCTGCGTTTTGTACCCGGCACCTCCACCACGCTGGCACAGCAGATCCATTGGCAGGGGAGTGAGAAATCCCTGGTAGATAACGTGCGAGGGCGGCTGGCACGACTGTTGACTGAGAGTCAAATACCTTCACCCTGACCCTCTCCCGGAGGGAGAGGGAAGGCACCATCCATGGCGCCATTTATAAAAAAGCCACGACTGCTGTCGTGGCTTTGCTTTTTTCAACGCGGATGAGGTCAGGCCATCTGCGACTGCGCCTCTGCTTCACCGTCCAGATCCCGGCTGAAGCAGTGGACTGCGGGACTCGGCGATCAAGCCATTGTGCCCCACAGAGGGTCAGGCCGTCTGCGGCTCGGGCTCGGACTCCGTATCCCGGTCCCGGCTGAAGTAGGCGCGGGTCTCGGCGATCACCACGTGACGCAGACCGATGAGGCCGATGAGGTTCGGCACCGCCATCAGACCGTTGACGATATCGGCCAGCAGCCAAATCATGTCCAGATGGAGGAAGGCGCCGCTCGCCACCAGCGCCAGATAGATGAAGCGGTAGGGCTTGATCGCTTTGACCCCGAACAGGTACTCGGTGCAGCGCTCGCCATAGTAGTTCCAGCCGAGGATGGTGGTGAAGGCGAAGAACAGCAGGCCGATGCTCACCAGATACTGGCCTATGTGAGCATCCAGTCCTTGCGCAAAGGCGGCACTGGTCATGGCCGCACCACTCAAGTCGCCACCCCATACCCCGGTCACCACCAGGGTCAGGCCGGTCATGGTGCAGATGATGATGGTGTCGATGAAGGTGCCGGTCATGGAGACCAACCCCTGCTCCACGCAGGAGTCCGTCTTGGCCGCTGCCGCTGCGATAGGCGCAGAACCCAGCCCCGACTCGTTGGAGAAGACCCCGCGCGCCACCCCGGACTGGATCGCCAGCATGATGCTGGCGCCGACGAAGCCGCCGGTCGCCGCATGGCCGGTGAAGGCACTCTCGATCACCAGCATGACGGCATCGGGCAAGGCGCTGGCGTTGTTCACCAGCACGCCGAGGCAGGCGACGATGTAGAAGATGGCCATGAAGGGCACCACCTTGCTCGACACGCTGGAGATGGACTGGATGCCCCCAAGGGTCACCAGCGCCACTACCAGGGTCAGCACCACGGCAGTCGCTTCACGGGGCACCGAGAAGGAGAGGCTCATGGCGTCGGAGATGGCATTGACCTGCGGGAAGGTACCGATCCCGAAGAAGGCCACGCCGATACCGAACAGGGCAAACAGCTTGGCGAGCGGCTTGGAACCGAGCCCCTTCTCCAGATAGTACATGGGGCCGCCCGCCATCTGGCCGTTGGCATCCTGCTCGCGGTATTTGACCGCCAGCAGGCACTCGGCGTACTTGGTGGCCATGCCGAACAGCGCCGCCATCCACATCCAGAACAGGGCACCTGGACCGCCGAGCTTGATGGCGGTGGCAACCCCGACTATGTTGCCGGTACCAATGGTGGCAGAGAGGGCGGTGCACAGGGCGCCGAAGCTGGAGACATCCCCCTGCTTGCCCTGCCCCTGATCGCGGCCAAAGACCAGTCGCAGGGCGAGCGGCAAGCGCACAATCTGCAGCAGACCCAGACGCAAGGTGAGATAGATACCGGTCCCGACCAGCAGGATCAGCAGGGGCGGGCCCCAGATAAAACTATCGATGGCGGTTAACGCCGATTGAATTGATGACATGCATCCTCCTTAAAAAACAACGATTAAGGAGGAGAAGGATGATCTTCCCATAGGTGTCGCGATCGGCCAGAGGCGATCGGATGCGGGCCAAGCCCAGGTACAACCATCCCATCCCCTCTGTCCTTTTGCCTGAGAGTTTCCGGCGCCAGCCTACCCTTGCGGGTAGTCATGGTGCCTTGCTCCTTCGGCGCCCGATTTAACGGGTCTCTCCAGAGTATCGTCCAGTAGCAGTCCACACCGGTTGCCCGGTACCTGAAAGATTCACTTCTTCGGTGGATGGTCCCCCATCGCTCTCCTGCTACCTTCATCCGAACTAGTTTGGATTAGGAAGCGGGCATGTTAATCCAAAAAATGTGAGCTGTCTCCCACTCGGCCGGCCCGCTGCGCCACTTTTTTCCCACCTCGGCCACCACAAGGAGATATGTTATTTGTTCGTTAACTATCAATAGCTTAACGAAGCCACTTTGGGCGACCCTCGACAAGGTTGCGCTACCAGATCGCATATCAGGATGATCTTTCGTCTCGACCAAAAAAACTTGCCAACATATCCAATCAAAATGCTTGCACAGAAACGCAATAAGCAGATAATCCCGCGCATAACTAAGCACTTTGCGATGGAGTTATGCATTGTGTCTGGTTGGTCCCTCCGGACCGCTCGCCTGAGCCGGCCGTCGCCGGTTCAACCGCATATGGCTTGGGCATATCACGCCCCCTAAGGATGACCAAAAGAGAATGAACGAGACCCTGGTAGCACAAGATTACCGTCAGCTGGTTGAACAGTTCGGCTCCCCCCTGCTGCTGCTCGACAAGGCAGCCGTCCGCAAACAGTATCGGGCCCTGGCTGCCGCCCTGCCCGATGTGCGATTGCACTATGCACTCAAGCCCCTGCCCCACGAGGCAGTGGTCTCTGTCTTGAAGGAAGAGGGGGCCTGTTTCGATCTGGCCACCAATGGCGAAGTGGATCTGGTGCGCAGCCAAGGGGTTCGCCCGGGGCGCTGCATTCATACCCATCCCATCAAGCGCGACAGCGACATCCGCTATGCGCTCGAGTTCGGCTGCACCGTGTTTGTCTATGACAACCCGCTTGAGCTGGAGAAGTTCATTCCCTACAAGGACGAAGTCAAGCTGCTGCTGCGAGTCAGCTTCCCGAACCCGGAGACCAAGGTCGACCTTTCCAAGAAGTTCGGCTGCACCCCGGAGCAGGCACTGCCGCTGCTGCAACTGGCTCATGCCAAGGGCATCAAGGTCATGGGGCTGTCGTTCCACGTCGGCTCCCAGGTGCCCCACGCCCGTCGCCATGTGCAGGCCATCGATGCCTGCCGCGAGATCATGGAGCAGGCCTGGGAGCTGGGGCTCAAACCCTGGGTACTGGATATCGGCGGCGGTTTCCCGGTGGATTATGACGGGGGCGAATTCGACATAGACGGCTTCTGCGCCCCGATCCGCGAGGCGCTCGCCAAGCTGCCCGCCACCGTGCAAAAGATTGCCGAGCCAGGCCGCTTCATCAGCGCACCAGCCATGACCTCCGTCTCCAGCGTGATGGGCAAGGCCCACCGTGGCGACAAGATCTGGTACTACCTGGATGACGGCCTCTACGGCAGCTACAACGGTCAGCTTTATGACCACGTCACTTACCCGGTGAGCACCCCCTATGCCCACGGCGAGCTGCACAATGCGGTGCTCTCAGGCCCCACCTGCGACAGCGTGGACGTGATCCGCGAGGGCATCATGCTGCCGGATCTCGCCATCGGTGAGCTGGTGGTAGGCCGGGTGATGGGAGCCTACACCTGGGCCTCGGCTTCGACTTTCAACTTCTTTCCCAAGGCGAGCATCCTCATTCTGGACAGCGCCCAACAAGGGCAGAAGCTGGTGGCGGTCGCCTGATAGACGTTACGGACGAATGCAAAGAGGGGAAGCCATGGCTTCCCCTCTTTCATTTCATTCCTGCCGGAGTGGCTAGATGAACTGACTGGCCAGCAACCAGCCGGTGTAGGCCACGAAGCAGGCGAGCAGCAGACCCCCTTCCAGCCGGTTGATCCGCCCCTGCCCCTTGCGGCCCAGGCACATCAGCAGCAACAACAGGGTCAGCCCCATCATCACGCTCCAGTCACGGCTGAGTACCGCCGAGTCCACATCCAGGGGGGCTATGCCTGCGGCTATGCCCACCACCGCCAAGGTATTGAACAGGTTGGATCCCAGCACGTTGCCAAGGGCCAGATCGTGCTCCTTCTTCTTGATGGCCATCAGGGACGAGGCCAGCTCTGGCAGCGAAGTGCCCACCGCCACTATGGTCAGGCCGATCACCAGATCGCTGATACCAAATGCCTGGGCTATGGTCACTGCCCCCCACACCAGCAAACGGGAAGCCCCCACCAGCAGTACCAGTCCCACCAACAGCCAGAAGATGGCCTTCTTGAGCGGCATGGCCTCACTGTCTATCTCCACATTCACATCGGCATCCAGGGCATCGCCCTTGCCACTCATGCCGGCCCAGATCGACCAGGCCATGAGCACGATGAACACGGCACCAAGGATCAAGGCATCCATGCCGCCCAAATGTCCGTCGATCAGCAGGGCGCCGGAGAGCAGGGTAATGCCGAGCAGTATGGGGATCTCCTTGCGCACCACCTGGGAAGTCACCGCAATGGGGCTGATGAGGGCGGTCAGACCCAGGATCAGGGCGATATTGGTGATGTTGGAGCCATAGGCGTTACCGAGCGCGAGGCCGGGGTTGCCCTGGGAGGCCGCCAGCGCGGAGACCACCATCTCGGGGGCCGAAGTGCCAAAGCCGATGATCACCATGCCGATCAGCAGCGGCGGCATGCCGGCATAACGGGCGGTCGCGGCGGCACCGTCCACAAATTTATCCGCACTCCAGACCAGCAGCGCCAGTCCGGCAATCAGGGCAACAACAGCCAGGGTCATAACATCTCCATCCCATCGCCTGCAAACAACAGAGCCAGGCACAGTGCCTGGCTCTCTCCAGAAGTGGGCACAGTGTAACGGGCCGACTTCCCATTTCAAGGAAAAATCAAACAGCGATTAACATTTACAGCGCCGCCAACAGACTCCCGGCATCGGAGACCTCGAACTTGCCCGGCGCCTCCACGAACAACTGCTCGACCACGCCATCGTTGGCGATGAGGGCAAAGCGCTGAGCGCGAATACCACCGAAGGCCCCCGTCTCCTTGGCAAGGCCCAATGCCCGGGTCCAGCTGCCATCACCATCGGCCAGCATGGTGATGGCGTCGGCATTCTGGGCCGCCTGCCACGCCTTCATCACAAAAGCATCGTTGACCGACAGACAATAGAGGGCGTCGACGCCCTTGGCCTTGAACTGGTCGGCCAGCACCACATAACCGGGCAGGTGGGCGTTGGAGCAGGTAGGGGTAAAGGCGCCCGGCACGGCAAACAGCACGACCTTCTTGTCGGCAAACAGGGCCTGGCTATCCCGCACCTGTTTGCCTTCCTGGGTGATGAAAGTGAATTCGCCCGAAGGCAGGGGTTGGCCAATCGCTATCATGATCTCTCGTCCATGGTGAAGGTAGGGAGACACAGTTTACCCCAGCCCATGCGGGCGAAACACACCTCCATCAGCGTCGCCATTTGAACTAACCTTGAGCAGGATCAGCCGACCAAGGAGGCCTCATGCAGAACTATTACGATGGACTGGAAATTCGCCCTTCCGCCTTGCGAGAGCAGCAGCAACTGGATCAACTCAATCACCTGCTCACCCATATCAGCCAGTATTGCGCCGGTTACTCCAGCGCCTATCGCCAGCGTCGCCTGCAGGATCTGGGCGAGCTGACCACACTGCCCCTGCTCGACGCCGCCGAGCTGTTCGCCGCCCAGCAGGCCCATCCCCCCTTCGCCGGTCTCACCGGCCGCCCCGCCAGCCAGGCGCTGCGGGTCTTCGCCTGCCCGGGCCAGCTGGCCATTCCCGAATATGCCGGCGCCGACTGGTGGGGGGCAACGCGCGCCCTGTTTGCCGCCGGCTTCAAGGCAGGGGAAGTGCTGCTCAACGGTCACGATTACCACATCAGTCCCACCGCCTTCATCTTCGACAACGGCGCCCGTCAGCTGGGGGCGCCCGTGGTGCCTTGCGGCCCCCACGATACCCGGCGCCAGCTGGAGGCGCTGCAACGCTACGAGCCGACCGGTTTTGTCGGGCCGCTGGCGGCACTGCTGGATCTGCTGGAGGCGGCAGAGCGGGCCGAGATACCGAGTGACAGCCTGCGCTGCGCCCTGCTGTGCGAGGCCTCTCATCCAGATACTGCGCCGCTGCAGGCCGTTCACGGCATACGGGCGCTCAACTGCCTGCTGTTGCAGGATGCGGGGGTGATCGCCTACGAGAGCCAGCCAGGTCACGGCTTCATCGTCAACGAGAACTGTATCGTCGAGATCATCGATCTGGCCCGTGCCGAGCCGGTCATCGGCGACAGCGTCGGCCAGCTGGTGGTGACCCGGCTCGATCTGGAGTATCCCCTGTTGCGCCTCGTCACCGAATGGCAGGGTCATTGGCTGTCCGGGGCCAGTCCGTGCGGGCGCACCAACCGACGACTCAAGCTGGTATGACAATGCAAAACGGGCAGCCAGTGGCTGCCCGTTTTGCATGAGGAGACGAGAAGCGGTTTAACGCCTCGCCTGCCAGGTGGCGATGGCGAGCAGGGAGTCGGGCGTAAATTCTGCGGTGCGGGTGGCGATCTCGGCCTGGCTCATCCAGTGCACCTCGCTCACCTCTTCGGCCTGCAAGCGCAGCGGCCCCTGATAATGACAGCTGTAAAGACCACCCCAGACCCGGTAACCGTCCCCCTCGGCATAAAAGAGCCCAAAATCCTGCAGGGGGACACCCTGAATGCCCAGCTCCTCGGCCAGCTCGCGGCGGGCAGAGGGTTCCATCTGCTCGCCCGTGGTTACCACGCCACCGGCGCAGGCATCCAGCATGCCGGGACAGAAATCCTTGCTGAGGGTGCGACGCTGCACCAGGATGCGCTCCGCCTCGTCGAGTACCAGGATATAGCTTGCTCGGTGACAGAGGTTCTCCCGCCGCACCCTGGCCCGCTCGGCCACGCCGATCACCCGGTTATCCACATCCACCACATCCACCCATTCCACGTGCAGGCCCTTTCACTCATGTCGTTCAACTGCCCGCAGTATATCGGGGCAAGGGCTTGTCATGGCAGCACTTTTTCAACGCGCACCACCAGTTGTCCCTGCTTGACGATGCCAGAAAAAGGATTCATACAAACCTTTATCGATTGTCATATCAATGTCACTCGGCAACGGCATAGTGTGCCCTGTCCAAGCAACAGGTGTTTTGTGATGAAGGTGTTCAAGAACTTGTCTCCCCGCCAGATTGCCCGCCACATCAAGAGCTTCCATCACGGCAGCTTCATGGTGGAGGCTCTGGGGCGGTTCGAATTCAGCGGCGGAAAGATCAATCTGGAGAGCCTGACCTGCCGTCAGACCATGAGTCTGGCCCGGCAGATCAATCTGGAGGTTCGCGGCCTGCGTCATATCAGCCCGTTGCAGGGGTAACGTCCATCGTCCTTTCTGTTTGTAGTCTGCTTCTATACACGCCTTTGCCCGCAGCTTAGGGCGGGCCATTTTTCAGCGGTCGTTATCGTGCCGGGTCTGCGCTCAATGCTGCAGGATCTGGGAGAGGAACAGCTTGGTGCGCTCCGACTGGGGATGGTCGAAGAACTGATCCGGCACGTTCTCCTCGATGATCTGGCCACGGTCCATGAAGATCACCCGATCCGCCACCTGCTTGGCAAACCCCATCTCGTGCGTGACACAGAGCATGGTCATCCCCTCATGGGCCAGCTCCACCATGACATCCAGCACCTCGCGCACCATTTCGGGGTCCAGCGCCGAGGTCGGCTCGTCAAACAGCATGACCTGGGGGTTCATACAGAGGCTGCGGGCTATGGCCACCCGTTGCTGCTGACCGCCGGAGAGCTGCCCCGGGTACTTGAGCGCCTGCTCCGGGATCCTGACCCGGCGCAGGAAGGTCATGGCGATCTCCTCGGCCTCCCTGCGTGGCAGTTGCTTGACCCAGATGGGTGCCAGACAACAGTTTTCCAGCACCGTCAGGTGGGGAAAGAGATTGAAGTGCTGGAACACCATGCCCACCTCTTTGCGCACCATCTCTATGTTCTTGAGATCCGAGGTGAGCGCCGTGCCCTTGACCAGGATGTCGCCGCTCTGGTGCTCCTCTAGCCGGTTGATGCAGCGGATCATGGTGGACTTGCCCGAGCCGGAAGGGCCGCAGATGACTATCTTCTCTCCCTTGCCAACCTGCAGGTTGATGTTGCGCAGCACGTGAAAATCGCCGTACCACTTGTTGACGTCCTTGAGGGCAACCACAGGATCCATTGTCATTTTGAAGTCACTCCCGATATGGGTGGTTGTTCCATCTGCAGCATAGGCAACTCGTCATGCTGCGGGTGATTGGCGTCCTTGAGCACCGCCAGGGTATCCATTGTCATCTTGAAACCACTCCTAATGCTTGTGACCCGTGTTGAGCTTGTGCTCCAGATAGATGGAGTAACGGGACATGCCGAAACAGAACATCCAGAAGATCATGGCGATAAACACATAGGCCTCGGTGGAAAAGCCCAGCCAGGCCGGATCCGCCAGCGCCACCTTGGAAATGGCGAGCAAGTCGAACAGACCTATGATCAGCACCAGACTGGTGTCCTTGAACAAGGAGATAAAGGTATTCACCAGGGAGGGGATGGTGATCTTGAGTGCCTGCGGCATGATGATGAGGCCCATCACCTTCCAGTAGGAGAACCCCAGCGCCTCACCCGCCTCGTACTGCCCCTTGGGGATCGCCTGCAGCCCCCCTCGTACCACCTCCGCCACATAGGCGGCCTGGAACAAAATGATGCCGATGAGCGCCCTCAGCAGCTTGTCCAGTTCCACCTCGCTGGTCATGAACAGCGGCAGCATGACGGATGCCATGAACAGCACGGTAATGAGCGGCACCGCGCGCCAGAACTCGATATAGACGGTGGAGAGGCTGGCGATGACCGGCATGTGGGAGCGACGCCCCAACGCCAGCAGGATCCCGAATGGCAGGGCGACCGCTATGCCCACCACCGCCAGCACCAGGGTCAGCATCAAGCCGCCCCAGCGGTTGGTTTCCACCACCTCGAGACCGGCCCCGCCGTAGATCAGCAGAAAGGCGATGACGGGAAACACCAGCAGGGTAAAGAGCGCCAACCAGCCCTTGCGCGGGGTGCGTGGCCAGATCAGCAAGGCCAGCAGTGCGGCCAGCCCGACGAAGGCCAGGTTGATGCGCCAATACTGATCCCCGGGATAGAAACCATAGAGATATTGCCCCAGCCGGCTTTCGATGAAGATCCAGCAGGCACCGCTCGCAGTGCAGTCAGCACGGCTGCTTCCCTGCCAGCTGGCCGAGAACAGCGCCCAGTCCAACGCCGACCAGAGAGCCGGCAGCAACAGGTAGGCCAGCACCAGAGTCAGCAGGCCGTTCCACCAGTTGGGGAACAGGTTCTGCCTGAGCCAGGCGAGGACGCCCCGGCGGCGGTTGGGCGGCGGCAGCGCTTCTTGCAACTCGTTCACAAACATGGCAACTCCCTAGCGCTCGACCAGCGTCATTCTGCGGTTGTAGATGTTCATCAGGACTGACGTCGAGATGCTGATGATGAGATAGACGCCCATGGTCATGGCGATCACCTCGATGGCCTGCCCTGTCTGGTTGAGGGTGGTGCCCATGAACACAGAGACCAGATCCGGATAGCCGATGGCGGTGGCCAGCGAGGAGTTCTTGGTGAGGTTCAGGTACTGACTGGTCAGCGGCGGAATGATGACCCGCATCGCCTGAGGTATGACCACCAGCCGCAGGGTCTTGCTGGCTGACAACCCCAGCGCGGACGCGGCCTCCGTCTGCCCCTTGCTGATGGCCAGGATACCGGATCGCACTATCTCGGCGATGAAGGCCGCCGTGTAGATGGTCAACGCCAGCAGCAGGGCCGCCAGTTCGGGCAGCACGGTCAATCCGCCCCGGAAGTTGAACCCCTGCAAGGCCGGTATGCTCCAGGAGAGCGGACTCCCCGCCAGCAGGAAGCTCATGCAGGGAAGCAGGATCACCAGCCCTGCCGAGCAGCGCCAGACCGGGAATATCTTGCCGATCAACTCCTGGCGCCGACGCGACCAGCGCCGCAGACCCCAGCTCAGCAACAAGGCCAGCAGCAAGGCCCACAGCACATAGCCGAAGCCGTCCTCGAACAGGGGCTTGGGGAGATAAAGACCGCGCACATTGAGGAAGGCAAGATCACCCATCGCCACGCTTTGGCGCGGCGATGGCAGGGTACGCAGCACGGAGAAGTACCAGAAGAAGATCTGCAGCAGCAGCGGAATATTGCGAAAGGTTTCGATATAGACGGTGGCAATCTTGGCCACCAGCCAGTTGCTCGACAGGCGAGCGATCCCGAGCACGAAGCCAAGCAGAGTGGCAAACAGAATGCCGAGCATCGACACCAGCAGGGTATTGAGCAAGCCGACCACGAAGGTACGGCCGAAGGTGTAGGTTTCGTCGTAGGGGATCAGGCTCTGCAGTATGCCAAACCCGGCCGTGTTGCCCAGAAAATCGAAGCCTGTGGTGATGCCACGGGTCGCCAGATTGGTCAGGGCATTGTTGATGATGTAGAACAGGAACGCCATAACGGCCGCTATGGTCAGGCACTGGAAGATCAGCGCCCGCACCTTGGCGTCATACCACCAGCGGCCCTGTTCCTTCCTGTGGTTTGATGCGTGCAGCGCCATAAGGATGACTCCGACAAAGCCAGGGCAAGGGGAAAGTGGGGGGCCAAGCCCCCCGGGCGACTATCGACTCAGAAGCTGTTCACAATCTGTCGCGAGATCGCAGCGCAGGAACCGGAGTGTATGTAATACATGAGCACTCTTTACCCCACACAAGCGAGCAGCACATGAACCTTGATCACGGCCTCGCAGCAAGATTATGAACAGACTTAGCGGATGGGCGGGGCATACATCAGGCCGCCCTTGTTCCAGAGTGCGTTGATGCCGCGATCTATCTTGAGGGGCGAACCTATCCCCACGTTGCGATCGAACGACTCGCCATAGTTGCCGACCTGCTTGACGATGTTGTAGGCCCACTTGTCATCCAGCCCCAGCACGCTGCCCTTGGGCTCTTCCAGCCCCAGCAGACGGCGGATGTCCGGATTGGTGGATTTGAGCATCTCGTCCACATTGGCGCTGGTCACGCCAGCTTCCTCGGCATTGAGCATGGCGTAGAGACTCCAGCGCACCACCTTGAACCACTGATCATCCCCCTGCCGCACCGCCGGGCCCAGCGGCTCCTTGGAGATGACTTCAGGCAGCACCACGGCCTCATTCGGTTTGGTCAGCTTGATCTTGAGAGAGTAGAGCTGGGACTGATCCGAGGTCAGCACGTCGCAGCGACCCGCTTCGAACCCCTTGACGGTCTGATCCGAGGTATCGAACACCACAGGGGTATATTTCATGCCGCCGTTGGCACGGAAATAGTCCGCCAGGTTGAGCTCTGTCGTGGTTCCTGACTGGATGCAGACCGCAGCACCATCCAGCTCCTTGGCGCTCTTGACCCCGAGGGACTTGTTGATCAGAAAACCCTGGCCGTCGTAGTAGTTCACCCCGGCGAAGGTCAGGCCAAGCGAACCGTCCCGGGTCAGGGTCCAGGTGGTGTTGCGCGACAGCAGATCCACTTCCCCCGATTGCAAGGCGGTGAAGCGCTCCTTGGCGGTGAGAGAGACATATTTGACCTTGCCGGCATCCCCCAGCACGGCGGCGGCCACGGCGCGGCAGACGTCCACATCCAGACCCGTCCAGGTGCCCTTGGCATCCGGGTTGGAGAAACCGGGCAGCCCATCACCGACCCCGCACTGCACGAACCCCTTCTTCTTGACCGCATCCAGGGTGCCGTCTGCCCAGGCATTCGCTGCCGCCAGCGACAGCACTATCACCATACCCGCCTTGTGTATCTGCTTCATGTCACTCTTCCCTGTGGTTTGATTCAAACTGGCACCCAAACCCTGCAAGATGCCATAGCTTTTCCTGCTTTTTCGCAGCTTATCCAGCCAGTCAAAAACCTGTCAATCGGTGCAACCAAGCTCGTTTCTGGTGCAGCAGCACAAAATGTTCGAACGGGCCGATATACACCTTATGAATAAAAAATAGACCCTTGTCGACCAAATAGCATACTGAAATGGCCCGCCCATACCATGTGGATTATTTTTTCGGAAAAATGAGTCTGCACAATCATGGGGCAGCATATTGATTGTTAACCATTTCATTAGTATCGGTTTTTGACCAAACTGTCCGGTTCTGGACGGCGGAAGCCGGGCACAGGCATAGCGGCCAGAAACCCTTTATCAAAGAGCCTCTGGCCGGTCGGACAAGGGGATGAGAATGTGGGAAGGAGAGCGGATTCAGTCGCCGCGCGGGCCATTTTCGATGTCGGTGATGACGCCGTTGCGCACCGTGACGAAACGCATGAACTCGTTCTTGCCGAAGTTGTAGGTCCAGCGCTCGCCATATTTGACCTGCACCAGATTGCCAAACTGGTTCTCCTCGTTGCGGCTGAGCTCCTCACGCAGCATGGGTTCGCCGCACTTGAGCAGCATCTCGGCAGTGCTGTCCCCTTCGGTGATGAGGGCATTCTTGCAACGCATCGCATCGGCGCTGGCCGGTATGCTCAGTAACAACAGGGCCAGGGCGGCCCCCAGATTCAGATGTCGCTTCATTGGCTATTCCATTTAAACAGGGCACTGCCCAGGGTGAGACAACAGAGGGTAAACAACAGGATCCAGCCGAGCGGCGCGGCCACCTCGGCCCAGCCGGCTCCCTCCAGCATGACGGCACGGGCCGCAGTGATGATCTGGCTGAGCGGCAGCCAGGCCGCCAGCTGTTGCAGCCAGACCGGCGCCCCTTCCAGCGAGAACCAGACCCCGGAGAGGAACATCATGGGCATGCTGATGACGTTGAGCAGACCGCTCGCCAGCTCCTCGTTCTGGATGCGGGCGGCGATGAGCAAACCCAGCGACGCCATGGCCGCCCCGCCCGTCAGGGCGATCAGCAGCAGTAACCAGCCTGAACCGAGCAGGGGCACGCCAAGCAGCCAGTACGCCACCAGAAACACCAGCAGGCTCACTACCAGGGTGATCACAATACGCGACAGCAACTGGGCACAGAGAAACTCGGCGGCAGAGAGCGGCGTGGCCCTCAGCCGCTTGAGCACACCGTTCTTGCGATAGCGGACTATGACGAAGCCGACACCGAACAAACCGGAAAACATCAGGTTCATGCCGATCACCCCGGGCAGCAGCCAGTCCCCATAGCGGATCGCCTGCCCGCTCAGGGTCTCCTTCACCAGCGGCCGGGAGATCGCCTGGCGCAACAGGTATTCGGCCATGGCCCCCTGACCGGCGTCCGGGTTGACCCAGTAACGGTCCGAGTCGGGCGAGAGCAGCAGATCCAGCTGATGATGGCGCACTTTGAGCTGGCCCTTGCGCTCGTCGTCATAGGGGATGAGCTTGAGCAGCGGAATGGCCTTCAGGGGGGCGTAGGCCGCCGTCAGCTCGCCCACCACGCCCATCTGTACCAGCGGCTTGGGCGGGCCGGAGAAGATGAGGGAAAAGCCTACCACCAGCAGCAGCGGGAAGGCCAGGTTCCACACCAGGGCCGCCCTGTCGCGCACAAACTCCAGATTGCGGGCATAAAAGAGCGCACCGATCCGCTTGATGGCCCCCTTCATGTTCCGCTCCTCGGCCACCGCAAGGCACGCGGATAGCAGCGCGCCTCGACACGGCACGTCATGACTGCGCTCATGCGCCACTCCTCAGGCTATGGCCGGTCAGGTGCAAGAAGAGATCTTCCAGGTTGGGGGATCGCACCTGCATGCCGGTCAGCGGCACCCCCAGGTTCAGCAGTTGCGGCAACAGGAGCGCCACATCGGGGCAGGTCAACTCAACCTGATCGCCGTGAGGCAAGAGCGGATAGCCCAGACCGGCGAGGGCCGGATGATCCGGCAGACGCACCAGCACCCCATCGAAATGGCGGGCCAGCAGGGCGGCCGGGGTATCTAGGCTGAGCAGATGGCCGTGATCGACGATGGCGATGCGATCGCACAGCTGCTGCGCCTCGTCCATGTAGTGGGTAGTGAGCACCACCGTCTTGCCCTGGGCCTTGATCGCTTCGATACGCTGCCAGAAGTGGTGGCGGGCCTGGGGATCCAGCCCTGTGGTGGGCTCATCCAGAAACAGCAGCTCGGGGTCACCGAGCAGGGCCAGCGCCAGCAGCAGGCGCTGACGCTGGCCGCCGGAGAGCTTGCGGCTGTCCCGGTCGATGAACTCGCCAAGGGCGCACAGTTCGATGAGCTGCGCCTGGGGCAAGGGATTGGGATAGAGGCTGGCGAACAGGCGCAGGGTATCGTGCACCGTCAGAAAATCCTGCAGCGCCGTGTGCTGAAACTGGATGCCGATGCGGGAGCGGTAATCGGGACCGCGCGGGGCGCCGTGAAACAGGATCTGGCCGCGGTCCGGGGTGAGGATCCCCTCCAGCAGCTCTATGGTGGTGGTCTTGCCTGCCCCGTTCGGGCCGAGCAGGCCGAAACAGCAACCGGCGGGAATGGCGAAGCTGAGCCCGTCCACCGCCTTGACGCCGGGAAAGTGCTTGATGAGGTCAATGACTTCTATGATGGCAGTCATGCGTGTTTTCCAGAGTGACCGGGAACGCCAAGCCCTGACTATATCCAAATCCCCCGCAAAGGCACATTGTCTATCGACGGGGACCCGCCAGACAGGGCGCCTCAAACAGAAACGGCGACCCTGAGGTCGCCGTTTGCATCAAGCCAGCCGGATCACAGGATGTCCAGCAGCTCCACTTCGAATACCAGGGCGGAGTAGGGCGGGATGGAACCGGCACCACGGGCGCCATAGGCCAGATCCTGCGGAATATAGAGCTTCCACTTGGAACCAACCGGCATCAGCTGCAGCGCTTCAACCCAACCGGCAATGACGCCGGTGACCGGGAATTCGGCCGGCTCGCCACGGGCGACCGAGCTGTCGAACACGCCACCGTGGGTGAAGGTACCGTGGTAGTGCACGCGCACGGACTGACCGGCTACCGGCACGGCGCCATTGCCTTCTACCATGACTTCGTATTGCAGACCGGAATCGGTCACCTTGACGTCGGCGCGCTTGGCGTTGTCGGCTAGGAAGGTTTCGCCATCGGCGGCGGCAGCCTTGGCAACGGCTTCCTGCTCTTCCTGCATGCGAGCTGTGATCACCTGGAAGGCATCATTGATATCGTCACGGCTGACCGCGAACTCCAGACCATTCAGGGCATCTGCCAGACCTTGCTGCAGGGCCGGGATATCCAGACCGGCGAAGGCTTGCTGCGCCAGCTGATCACCCATGTTGCGGCCGATGCCATAGCTGGCCTTCTGTTCGATAGAGTCGTATTGGGACATTGAGATGTTGCTCCAGATCCAAGTAATAAAGAGGCGGGATGATATCAGACTTTTTGGCGAGGTGCTGCCGGCGACGGCCCTGATTTCCCCGCCGGTGGGAGGAACTTCACACAAGAAGAGCAGGATCGCCGCCCATCGGCGGCGATCCTGTCAGGCACAATGGCGCGCTGAACCGTTGGGCTCAACCCCCACTGGCGGTGACATCAGCGCGATCCAGCAGGGCCTGCACCGCTGCCACCTTGGCGCCGTCGGTGATATTGACCCGGCCGTCATCAGAGGTGCCCATGTTGACCCCGTATGGAGAGACGCCATGCCGCCGCGCGGCACGTATCAGGTCTTGTCCAGCAAAGCCCGCACAGCCGTTACCTTGGCACCGTCGGTGATATTGACCCGGCCATCATCCGAGGTGCCCATGTTGACGCCATGGGGCACCATGCCGCCACGCCAGCCCATGCCGGACATGTGCACCTCGCTCACCCCGGTGAACTCCAGGATGGTACGCACGTTGTAGGCATTGACCCCGGCGCCGGGCATCAGGCTGGCACGGCCTGCCAGGGCCTGCTGCATGGCCTGCAGGGTTTCCAGCCCCGCCAGCGCGGTCGGCGCATGACCCGAGCTCAGGATGCGCTCGCAGCCGGCTGCGACTATCGTCTCCAGATCCAGCCGCCAGTCGGAGGAGAGGTCAATGGCGCGATGGAAGGTGACGCCAAGCGGCCCGGCCGCGTCCACCAGCTGGCGCAACTGGTCGGCGGGCACCCGCCCCTCTTGATCCAGCAAGCCGATCACCACCCCCTGCAACCCGGCGGCGCGGGCGGCGGCGATATCCAGCAGCATCAATTCAAACTCGGCGGCGCTGAAGCAAAAATCCCCGGCGCGGGGGCGGATCATGGCGTAGACAGGAACGCTGGCGTGGCGTGCGGCCAACTGCATAAAACCATAAGAGGGGGTCAGGCCACCCAGCCCCAGCGCAGAGCAGAGCTCGATGCGATCCGCGCCTGCTTGCTGGGCGGTGAACAGGGATTCCAGGTTGTCGATACAAATTTCAAGACGGGTCATGATGACTCCTTTATTGGAGAGATCAGACAGCACATCTGATCTCATAAATTGAGCAAGGCCGCGCCGCGCACCCCGCCGGCGCCACCGAAGCGGGCCTGGCGGATCTCGGGCAGGGCGACACCGGGCAGCAGATGGCCGGGCAGACGCAGCGGCAGCTGTTGGTACAGGGCGGGCAAGCCACTCAGGCCGCCCCCCAGCACCACCACCTCGGGATCAACCACAGAGATGGCGGTCGCAAGCCCCGCGGCCATGATCTCCAGCCAGCAGTCGATCGTGGCCACCGCATGGGGCTCATGGGCCTCGAAGCGCCCCACTATCTGGTGGCCGCTGGCGCGCTGGCCATGAAAATGGTGATAGAGCCGCTCCAGCCCGGTGCCGGATGCATAGGTTTCAAAACAGACCAGGCGACCGCAGCCACAACGGGGACGAGGCAGGTCGGGATACTTCATCAGCATGGTGGCCGGTAGCGGATAGTGACCAATCTCCCCCGCCAGCCAGTTGCGGCCCTGGATCAGCTTGCCCGCCAGATAGACGGCGCCGCCGATGCCGGTGCCTATGGTGACGCCCAGCGCGCTGTCGGCCGCGCCCGCCGCGCCCTGGTGTGTTTCCGACCAGAGGAAGCAGTTGGCATCGTTGTCCACCTTGACCGGACGCCCCAGCAGCTCGGCCAGATCGGCGCCCAGATGGCGACCATTGATGGAGGGCAGGTTCGCCGCCACTATGCTGTGATCGTGCCGATTGAGGATGCCGGGAAAGCCGATGCCCACCGCGCCTCTCGCGCCGAAACGGGCGTCCGCCTGTTCGACCCGGGCACGGATGAGCTGCTGCAGCCCCTCGTAATCGTTGCCGGGCGTGCTCATGCGCTCCTCATGGCAGAGGTTCAAGGCGCCGTCATAGACGGCGAACGCTATCTTGGTGCCACCAATATCAAAGCCGTAATACATGCCCACACTCCCTTGTCGGTGAGTCACCTCACCTCAGCCTGTCCAGAGCAGCACATTGTATTAATTCGCAAAAAAAATAAAGTGACCGGGGGCGAAAAATGGGAGAGAGATCAAAGCAAACGGAACATTTTCCGTTGCAGGCAAGCCTGGCCAAGGCTCATCAGGGTGCGCTCCTGACCGTCGAAAACGAAGCCGCGCCGCAGGTAAAAACCCTCGCCGATCCGGTTGCCATCGAGCAGCCACAATCTGACGCTGTCGCAGCCGGCGCGACGCATCTGCATGGCCACCGCTTGCCACAGTCGCTTGCCATGACCCTGACGCCAGTGATCGGGATGCAGGTAAAAAGCGCGGATCAGGGCGTTCGGCACGGTACCATCCAGCACGAGTTGCCAGTAGAGCAGACCGATGACCACCTCATCCAGACAGAGCAGCATGGGCCTGGGGCCGGATTCGGCGAGCCGGCTCTGCCAGATCTGCAGGTGTTCAGTCACCGAAAGCTGGGCCAGCATGTCGGTGCCGAGCACGTCGCCGTAAGCGGCGAGCCAGCTGGCTCGCTGCATCACCGTCATGGCAGGGGCGTCATCGGGTCGCGCCATGCGCAGACTTATGCCTTGCATTGGGGCTCCAGACCGGACGCACGAGCCTGCTCATAGAGCGGCACGGCTTCAGCCTGCTGGGCCTGCAGCTCGGCGATCCGGTTCTCGTTGCTGGGATGAGTGGAGAGCAGTTGCGGCTGCGCCTTGCCACCGGCGGCGGCACTCATGTTCTGCCACAGGGGAACGGCTTCGGCGGGATTGAAGCCGGCGCGGGCCATCAAATCCAGACCCAGCCTGTCTGCCTCGCTCTCCTGTTCGCGGCCATAGGGCAGCATGACGCCCACCTCGACCCCGAGCCCCAGCGCCGCCATGGTGGCGCCGCGATATTCGCTGCTGCCCATGGCGATGTCGGCGGCCGCCAGCCCAAGGCCGGTCAGCTGGCTGCGGGAAAGTCGTTCGTTGGAGTGCTGGGCCAGCACGTGGGTCAGCTCATGACCGATGACGGTGGCGAGCTGATCCTGATTCTTGGCGACCTTGAGCAGACCGCTGTAAACCCCGATCTTGCCGCCGGGCAGGGCGAAGGCGTTGACCTGCTTGGAGTCAAACACCACCACTTCCCAGCTGGTGATACCGTACTGGCTCGGCACCTGGGCGGTCACCGCCTTGGCGACGCAGGAGACATAGGCATTCATCCTGGCATCCTTGCTCACCTTCTCCTGCTTCTTCATCTGCTCGAAGGAGTCGGCCCCCAGCTGGCTCATCTGCTGGGGCGAGAACAACAGCATCTGGCTACGACCGGTAGGAGACTGGGCACAGCTGGCCAGCAGGGTGGAACAGAGTGCTGCCAGGCCGAGCTTGAACAGGGGAGATGTCATGGAGGTGTCCTTCACCATAAAGATGCCCTATTTTCGGAAATGCGGGCGTCCGGCGCAAGTCGACAAATCATGCTGTTCGGCGAAAGCGGTCACATGTCGCCAATGTGGATCCACTCAAAAAGAAAACGGGCCCCGCGGGGCCCGTCTGACAAAGGAAACCGGCTTACATGATGCCCAGTTTCTTCAGGTCGGCTTCGACCACCTTGGCCGGTACCGGTACGTAGCCATCTTTGGCGACTATGTTCTGGCCCGCCTTGGAGAGCACCATCTTCAGGAACTCTTGCTCCATCGGGGAGAGCGGCTTGTTCGGATGCTTGTTCACGTAAACGTACAGGAAGCGCGACAGCGGGTACTTGCCGGTGATGGCGTTGTCGGCGGTCGCTTCAATGAAGGTCTTGCCATCCTTGGAGAGCGGTACGGCGCGCACGCCGGAGGTGACATAACCGATACCCGAGTAACCGATGCCGTTCAGGGAGGAAGAAACGGACTGCACCACGGAGGCAGAACCCGGCTGCTCGTTCACGCCGCTCTTGAAGTCACCGTTGCACAGGGCGTGTTCCTTGAAGTAACCGTAGGTGCCGGAGACGGAGTTGCGACCGAACAGCTGCAGGTCCTTGCTGGACCAGTTACCGGTCAGGCCCAGATCGGCCCACTTGGTGGCCGCCTTGGGTTCACCGCACTTGAGAGTGCTGGAGAAGATGGCATCCAGTTGTGACATGGTCAGCCCCTTGATGGGGTTGTCCTTGTTGACGAACACGGCCAGGGCATCGACCGCGACGCGGATGGCGGTGGGCTTGTAGCCGTAGCGCTTCTCGAACGCCTCTTCCTCGCCGGACTTCATGGCGCGACTCATGGGACCAAACTGGGCGACGCCCTCGGTCAGCGCGGTCGGCGCGGTAGAAGAACCGGCGGCCTGGATCTGCACGTTGACGTTGGGGTACATGCGCTTAAATTCTTCGGCCCACAGGGTCATCATGTTGGCCAGGGTGTCAGAGCCGACAGAGGACAGGTTGCCCGAGATACCGCTGGTCGGGGTGTAATCCGGCAGATTCTTGTCCACACCGTATGCCAGGGTGCTGGCAGAAAAGAGGGCAGCAGCGGTAAATCCGATCACACCAGCCAGTTTGTTGAGTTTCATCCAATCTCTCCAAGGTTGCAGAAGGCAGTCCATCAAAACACGGGTTAACTTGGCTCACCGCCGGTCACGCCGAGCGATTCGCTGAGTGTCATTTCATACCCTCTTCCCCCAGTCCAGCGGTGGCAGAAGGCAATCGTCAATCTGGGGCCGAAAGTTGTAGCATCCCGAGTACCGCGATCGGCGGGGCGCGTTTCGTACTCTACCTGTGCCAAGCCGGCAACAGGTCCGTTCTCAAGACCGCGCCAGTATCTGACCTGGCAGTGACAAATTTATGGACTTAATGTGACACTTTAATGACATGGCAAAGCTTTTGAACAAATGAAAAGAGGGCCGCCATCGCAGCCCTCCTTTTACTTCTAATAAATTGTTTAACAAGACTATTTCAGCACCACCATACGGGCCGGAATGAGGAAGCTGAAGCGGCTGCCAAGGCCGACCCGGCTCTCGATGTCGAGCTGGGCGTCGTGGTGACTCAAGGCATGCTTGACGATGGCAAGGCCCAGCCCGGAGCCGCCGGTGTGGCGCGAGCGGGCTCTGTCCACTCGATAGAAACGCTCGGTGAGCCGTGCCAGATGCTCGGGCGGGATCCCCTCCCCCTCATCCTGCACCACAAACAGCGCCATGGCCCCCTGCTTGCGCCACTCCACACTGATCTTGCGCCCCGCCGGGGTGTAGTGAATGGCGTTGTAGACCAGGTTGGAGACGGCGCTGCGCAACTGCTCCCGATCCCCGCGCACAAAGAGGTTGGGCTGCACCTGAAATGCGATCTGATGGGCCCGATCCCCCGACAGCGCCCGCGCTTCCTGCTCCAACAACCCCAGCATGGCGGGCATGTCCACCAGGTGGGAGAGATCCACCGAGGGTGCCGCCTCGATACGGGAGAGGGTGAGCAGCTGATTGACCAGGTTATCCATGCGGATGGTCTGCTCCATCATCACCCTGTGCGCCTTGGCCCACAGAGCGGGAGGCGGCGGCTCTTCGGTCATCTCCAGATACCCCTTGAGCACGGTAAGCGGCGTGCGCAGTTCGTGGGAGACGTTGGAGATGAAGTGCTTGCGGGTCTTCTCCAGGCTGCGCAGCCGGGTGACATCCCGCACCACCAGCATGGCCTGATCTTCGGCATAGGGCATGATGCGAAACTCGAGAAACTTCTCCTCGTTGATGGGCGAGGTCATCTCGAACGGTTCGTCATATTGTCCCTTGCCCAGGTAGGCCCCGAAGGCGGGATTGCGAATGAGGTTGCCGATGTGCTGACCGGCATCTTCCGGCCAGCGAAAACCGAGCAACTGCTCCGCCAGCCGATTGCACCAAAGGATGCTGCCGTCGGTGCGAAATACCACGGCCGCGTCGGGCAGGGCTTCGGCCCCTTCCCGAAAACGGCGAATAAGCCCCGCCAGCTCGCGGCGACGGGCGCGGTGACGCTGCTGCAACTTGTAGATGCCGTTGAAGATGTACTCCCAGCTGCCACTGCCGTTGGGGGGCACCAGACTGCGATCGTGCCACAACCAGTCCGACAGCCGTTTCTGGAAGCGATAGTGCCAGCCCAGGTGCAGCACTGTGGCCACCAACAGGCAAAGAGTGAGGGTGTCCGTCAACCAACCGACCAACACGAAGGGCGCATAGAAAAACGCCATCCGCCACAACTGTCGCCGCCAGGCGTAAGGTTGCAACATAACTTCCTCTACAGACGGGTTGAGAAGCGATAGCCTGCGCCGCGCACCGTCTGAATCAATCGATCGTGACCCGTCTCTTCAATAGCCTTGCGCAAGCGACGAATATGCACATCCACGGTTCTGTCCTCGACGTACACATTGGTACCCCAGACATTGTTGAGCAGCTGCTCACGACTGTAGACCCGTTCGGGGTGGGTCATGAAGAAGTGCAGCAGCTTGAACTCGGTCGGCCCCATATCCAGCGCCTTGTCTTCGGCGCTGACCCGGTGGGAAACCGGATCCAGCTTGAGCCCCTGCACCTCGATCACCTCGTCCACCGAGGTGGGAGAGACGCGGCGCATCACCGCATGCAGGCGGGCGGTGAGCTCCTTGGGCGAGAACGGCTTGGTGATGTAGTCATCGGCCCCCGCCTCCAGACCACGCACCTTGTCCTCTTCCTCACCACGGGCGGTCAGCATCACCACCGGGATCTGGCGGGTCACCTCATCCTGCTTGAGCTGCTTGATGAACTGGATGCCACTGCCACCCGGCATCATCCAGTCCAGCACGATGAGTTCGGGGTAAGGCTCGCGCACCTTCGCCAGTCCATCGGCGTAATCTTCAGCTTCAACCGTCTCATATCCTTTCTGCTCCAGCACGAAGCAGAGCATTTCACGGATCGGTGCTTCGTCCTCGACCACCAGAATTCGCTTAGCCATATCCCTTCTCTCTCCTCTGTGAAGATGGGTGCGCCAATTATTAGAACTTTCTGTGACATTTTTATGACTACAGCGGGCAGCGGGATGATAAACGTTTTCACGAATCCTTGGCAGCAGCCCGCTGCAGCAGGTCCCAGCGATTGCCACTGATGTCCTCGAACACCACCACTGTACCGTAAGGCTCATGCCGCGGTTGTTCACAAAAATGAACACCATGGGCTTGCATGCGCTGGTAATCCCGCCAGAAATCGTCGGTTTCGAGGAACAGAAATACCCGGCCGCCTCCCTGCTGGCCGATGGCGGCCCTCTGCTCTGGCGTAGCCGCACGGGCCAGCAGCAGTGCCGATCCTGGCGCACCGGCTGGTGCCACCCGCACCCAGCGTTTGCCCGATTTGCCAGGCTCGTCGAGGGGCGAGTCTTCCAGCAGCACAAAACCCAGCCCCTGGGTAAAGAAGGTGATGGCTTCGTCATAGTCGGCCACCAGCAGGGCCAGTGCACCTATATGTTGTGACATGCGGTCTCCTCAACAGATAAACAAAAGGGACACTTGGTCCCGACTGGCACGCATCATAACGGCTGGAAGGCCATGCCTCCAGCCGCAATGCCCCGCTCGAAGAACTGGCGCTTCGCCGGTGGCCGGGCCTGCGAGCTACGCCACCTCGACCCGGTTGCGACCCCGTTTTTTGGCCTGATAAAGCGCTTCGTCGGCCCGTTTGAGGGCCTGCTCCAGCGGATCCCCTCGCCGCTCCGCCACCCCGAACGAGGCCGTGATCGGCAGTGCCAGCGGCCAGTGCGGATAGGCCACCAGGGCGGCTCGCAGCCGCTCCGCCAGCGCCTGGGCACGAGCCTGTTCGTAGTGCAGGCAGACCAGCACGAACTCCTCCCCGCCCCAGCGCACCAGTCGGCACAGACTATCGCAGTGACGCAGGACTTCACTCACCATGTGCTTGAGTACCTCGTCCCCCATCGGATGGCCGTGGCCGTCGTTGACCCGCTTGAAGTGATCTATGTCGATGTAGATGAAAGAGAGCGGCATCTCGCCGAGCTCGGCCAGCAGCTTGTTGCCACCGAGCCGGTTGAGGGCGCCGGTCAGGGGATCGTACCTGGCCTCCTCCTCGGTGCGCCGGGTCTGCTCACAGAGACTCTGACTGAGCGCCTCCGCCGCCTGCCGGGCCTCACGGGCCTTGCGCAATCGATCCCGCATCAACAGGTGTTGTATCAGAAACAGCAGCAGGCCGTAGCCCAGCCAGCTCAGCAGCAGGGGACGATAGAAGGATCCCGGCTGCACCCAGCGACCATGGAACTCCATCTGTTCCAGCACCAGCCGGTAGTGGCCAGGCTGCATGCCAATGCCGGAGGCCAGCTCGACGGCATAGACATGGCTCAGGTCCGGTCCCTGCTGTGCCAGCGGTATCATGTACTGTTGCACCCACCAGGTGGCCGGGGTGAACACCTTGAGCGACACATCCTGCACCCGGCCGTAATCATCGGGGCGGAAAATCACCTCGTTGAACTTGTGGGAGGCCGGATCCCCGGCCCTGGAATAGGCGGGGTGATAATTGCGCAGGTAGAGCCGCCAGATTTGGGGTCCCTCCCCCTCGACCCGGAGCCGGATGCGCACCCCGTCAAAGCGGGAAAGATCGATCCCCTGTTCCGGTTTGGTCAGGGTCAGCACCAGCTCGCAGAACGGAAAGGCATACCCGGTACGCAGCTGGCAATCGATGGCAGGTTTCTCCGCCGCATTATTGTGCGCCGAACCACCTCCGGCCGACAGCAGGGTGGTAACCGACTGCCCGCCGTGGACCCCGTCATCCTGCGCAGTGACGGACAGGCGGGCATTGCTCACCATGTCCAGCCGCCGATCGGGCCCGAATTCAAACAGCAGGATCGCCAACAGGCTCAATCCCAGCAATATCCAGAACAGCACATTGGCTAGACGAGAATAGGAAGGGGTCATATACGCTCCGCCCGACTAGGGGCTCTGACTCTATACCCCGTGATCCGACACGCCCGGCTCCCGTGGTTATTACACGCCCCGGCACGGGCGCCATATCCTATTTTTTCAAGCAGACACTGGTGAACAGGCCTGGGCGAAGCCGTACCGATCCGACTGGGAGATACCAATCCGGCAACCCAGAAAGACGCGCGCTTGCCAATCAGATGTGAACACAGGATAAAGCACTCCATACCATCGAAAAATAACGAAAAATCAATAAAAAGGGCCCTGATGGACCCATCTTACACAAGGGAAATGGCGAGCGACAGCACCCTCAGTGCCCCTCGCGCAGCGTCCGGTAGAGGGTGGTGCGGCTGATGCCGAGGTGGCGCGCCGCCTCGCTCACGTTGCCCCCGCAATCCGCCAGGGTTTGCTGCACCCGCAGCCGGTTCTGCTGGCGCAAGGTGTGGGTACTCGCCTCCAACGAGGGCGCTGCCGATACGGCGGGCAGATGCAGGTGCGAGGGCGCAATCCAGCCCTGACCTTCCGCCAGCACGCAGGCCACCTCCAGCGCCTGCTTGAGCTGGCGCACGTTGCCGGGCAGGGGATGAGCCAGCAGCTGCTGCGCTGCTTCATCCGTCAGGCGCAGCGCCGGATCCATCTCCGCCAGCAGCCGCTGGATCAATCCCTGACGCTCGCCCTGTGGCCATGCCCGCAGCGGTGTCAGCTGCTGGCGCCAGCCGCAGATCCGATAATAGAGATCCTCGCGAAACGTCCCTGCCTGCACCATGGCAGCCAGATCCCGGTGGCTGGCGCTGACCAGCCAGAAATCCACCGGCTCAGGTCTGTGGCTGCCGACCGGGATGACGGCGCGCTCCTGCAACACCCGCAGCAACCGGGTCTGGGCCAGCAGCGGCAGCTCGCCAATTTCATCCAGCATCAGGATGCCGCCGTGGGCGGCACGCAGATAACCCTGACTGCCCTGGCTGCGGGCACCACTGAAGGCCCCGCCCACATAGCCAAATAGCTCGGCCTCCACCAGATCCGCCGGCAGGGCACCGCAGTTGACGCACACCAGGGGGTTGTCCTGCCGGCTCGACTGCCCGTGCAACGCGCGCACCAGATGCTCCTTGCCGCTGCCGGTCTCCCCCTCGACAAGCAGTGAGATACCGCGCTCCAGCATCTTGAGCGGCACCTGATGGACGTGCGAGCCGCCGGCATCGGCCGGCAGGCCGGGCTGCGTGGCAACGGGATTGGCCTCCGGCACCAGTCGCAATCCGCGCCGATCCCGCAGCAGCTGCTTGCCGTCGAAGGGGTGCTGGCCGAGCCAGAGCCGTCCGGCCCGGTTGGCGCCGAGCAGCTCGCCCCCCTCTCCCAGCAGCAGGCGGGCAGACCAGAGACTCTGGGGCTCGAGATCCACCAGCCAGCCCGGCTGGCGCGCCAGCAGCGCGTTTTCGAGCGTCATGGCCAGCAGCCGCACTGTGCCCAGCATGTCGCCATCGTGGTGGGCCGCATCGGTGGAGATGTCGAGTACCCCGAGCAATTGCCCGTCCGGCCCGAGCAGAGGGCAGGCGCTGCAACTGAGAAAGCTGTGCTGGGCGAAGAAGTGCTGGGCCCCCAGCACCTGTACCTCGCTCTGCTCGGCGAGCGCAGTACCGATGGCGTTGGTGCCCTTGCTCGCCTCCCCCCAGCGGGCGCCGCTGCGCAAAAAGATGCGCTCGGCATGGCGGGCGAAGCCGTCATCGCCACTGGCGGCCAATATGGCCCCCTCGCCGTCACACAGCAGCAGGCGACAGGGTCTGCCCGCCAGCAACTGGCCAAACAGCGGCAACACGAAGCGCTGGAAGCTGGTGATAAGTGCCCTGTGCGCCTCCTGGCGGGCCGACAGCTCCCCCTGAGGCAGCAGATCCAGCTCGGCGCTCTGCTGGCGGAGCAGACCCTGATGCAGGCAGCGCTGCCAGGAACGCTGGATCGGACTGGGGCCGGGACTGGATTGAAGTTGCTCGCTCATCACGCCTCCTGTTCACAAACGGCACGACTGTCACGGCAACTGTCCAGAAACGGCACAGTGTCATCGCTACAGCCGGGGTCATTGGTTAATCAAGATACGCTGCCACACCTCATTTGATAACGTTTTTGTAACTTTTTGCCCGCTGGTCAGACCCTTTGGCATGGCCCTTGCGATGACTCAGGCGTACCAGCCCGGCCAGCCAGCGTGTGCAGCCGGGTAGGACCTTCACACACACAAGGATGATGAGATGATTTATACCGCTCCCGGTCAGGCAGGCGCCCTGGTCAACTTCAAATCCCGTTACGACAACTTCATCGGTGGTGAGTGGGTGGCCCCCCGCGCCGGCCGCTATTTCGAAAACATCTCGCCGGTGGATGGCAAGGTGTTCTGCGAAGTGGCCCGATCCGACGCCGCCGACATCGAGCTGGCACTGGATGCCGCCCACAAGGCGTTTGCCAGCTGGAGCAAGACCAGCGTCACCGAGCGCAGCAACCTGCTGCTGCGCATCGCCGATCGCATCGAACAGAACATCGAGGTGCTCGCCGTCGCCGAGACCTGGGAGAACGGCAAGGCGGTACGCGAGACCCTGGCCGCCGACCTGCCGCTGGTGGTGGATCACTTCCGCTACTTCGCCGGCTGCATCCGCGCCCAGGAGGGCTCGGCCGCCGAGCTGGATCAGCACACCGTCAGCTACCACTTCAAGGAGCCCATCGGTGTGGTCGGCCAGATCATCCCCTGGAACTTTCCGCTGCTGATGGCGGCCTGGAAGCTGGCCCCCGTGCTGGCGGCCGGCTGCTGCAGCGTGCTCAAGCCCGCCGAGCAGACCCCGGTCACCATCATGCTGATGATGGATCTCATCAAGGACATACTGCCCCCCGGCGTGGTCAACGTAGTCAACGGCTTCGGCGCCGAGGCGGGCCAGGCCTTGGCCACCAGCGATCGGATCCAGAAGCTGGCGTTTACCGGTTCAACTGAAGTCGGCGCCCATATCCTGCGCTGCGCCGCCGACAAGCTGATCCCCTCCACCGTCGAGCTCGGCGGCAAGTCCCCCAACATCTATTTTGCCGATGTGATGCAGCACGAGAGCAGCTACATCGACAAGGCGGTGGAAGGCATGCTGATGACCTTCTTCAACCAGGGCGAGGTGTGCACCTGCCCCTCCCGCGCCCTGGTGCAGGCCAGCATCTATGACGACTTCATGGACAAGGTGCTGGCCCGCGCCCGCACCATAGTGCAAGGCAACCCCCTCGATACCACTACCCAGGTGGGGGCACAGGCATCCCGCGAGCAGTTCGACAAGATCCTGAGCTACATGGAGATCGGCCGCGGCGAAGGAGCCAAGATGCTGATCGGCGGCGGCCCGGCCAAGGTGAACGGACTGGAGGGGGGCTTCTACATCCAGCCCACCATCTTCTCCGGCCAGAACAAGATGCGGGTGTTTCAGGAGGAGATCTTCGGGCCGGCGCTCGGGGTCACCACCTTCAAGGACGAGGCGGATGCACTGGCCATTGCCAACGACACCCAGTATGGCCTGGGGGCGGGCCTGTGGACCCGCGACAGCAACCTGGCCTGGCGCATGGGGCGCGGCATCCAGGCAGGCCGGGTCTGGGTCAACTGCTACCACGCCTACCCGGCCCACGCGGCGTTTGGCGGCTACAAGAAGTCGGGGATCGGGCGCGAGACCCACAAGATGATGCTGGACCACTACCAGAACACCAAAAACCTGCTGGTGAGCCACGACATCAATCCGCTCGGCTTCTTCTAAGCCCATCCTGTCATCAACAAGGGCGCCTGAGGGCGCCCTTGTCGTTGCTAGAGCAGTGCCTGCGCGCTGCCGATGCCCAGCTGCTGGCGATAGCGCTGGGGCGAGCAGCCCAGTTCCCGGTTGAACATGGCGATGAAGGCCGAGGTGGAGCCGTAACCGAGCCGCCAGCCAATCTCCTGCACCGGCAATTCCCCCTTGAGCCAGGCCAGCGCCTTGATCAGCTTGAGCCGGGCCCGCCACTGGCCGAAGTTCATGCCCAGTTCGCGCACGCAGCGCCGGGCCAGGGTGCGCTCCGTGCTGTGCAGTTGCTCGGCCCACTGGGCCAGGGTGCGCGGATCGGCGGGATCGCTGTGCAGCGCCGCCAGCATGGGGGCCAGCAGCTTGTCCTGGCTCATGGGCAGGTAGCTGTCCTGGCAGCGAGTGCGAGTCAGCTTCTCCACCAGCAGCTCGGCCTGGCGCACATCCCACTCATCCTGCATGTGGCCCAGCTTGCGCTCGCAAAAATCCGCCAGCATGGCCCGGATCAGTGGCGTCATCTCCAGCAGACGCGGCTCCGCCGGCAATCTGGCCGCCAGGGCGTGATTGACATAGATGGAGGTGTAATCGAGGGCCTGCTGGTTGTAGGAGGCGTGCTCCAGATCCGCCGGCACCCAGATGAGGTAGTCGGCGGGGGCCACCAGCCGGTGATCGTCCAGCACGATTTCCATCACCCCCAAGCTTATCAGGCTAAGCTGGCCCCAGGGGTGGCTGTGGGGCGCGCAGGCGCTCTCGGCCTGGATCTGCTGATAGCGCAGATAGAGGGGGTTGGGCTCGGGCAGATGCAGATCCGTCGGATGGTAGTGACGTATGGCCATGGCGGGCGGATTGTCCTTTGCGCGGGATGGATTGTCAGTTTTACGTTACTTGATAACAGAAAGACAAGGGTAGACTGGCTATCTCGATAATAAGGAGCCTTTAATGCGACTCTTCTTCCCGCTGATGTTCCCACTGATGGCCGTACTGATCTGGGCCACCAATACAGTGGTGTCCAAGGCCGCCGCCGATGTGCTGGATCCTGCCGCCATCTCTTTTTACCGCTGGGTGATCGCCGCTCTGGCGCTGACCCCCTTTTGCCTGCCGCAGCTGTGGCGCCGCCGTAGCGAAATCCGCCCCTGGTTCGGCAAGCTACTGGTGCTGGCGGCCCTTGGCATGGTGCTCTACCAGTGCCTCGCCTATTACGCCGCCCACACCACCTCGGCCACCAACATGGGGGTCATAGGTTCGCTCATCCCGCTGCTGACCCTGCTGCAGAGCGCCCTCTTCTTCGGCCAGCGCCCCGGCAAGCAGGCGCTGCTCGGCATGAGCATCTCCCTGTTCGGGGTGTTCTGGCTGCTGAGCCAGGGCCAGCCGCTGGCCCTGCTGCACGACGGCATCAACCCGGGGGACGGGCTCATGCTGCTCGGCTCCGCCAGCTACGCCCTCTATGGCCTGCTGATCCGCCGCTGGCAATTGCCGTTTGGCCCCTGGCTCAACCTCTACATGCAGATACTGCTGGCTGTGCTGCTGCTGATCCCGGTCGCCCTCAGCGCAGACTCCCTGGCAGTGCCCGCCGAGGGCTGGAGTCTGGTGCTGTTTGCCGGCCTAGCTTCCTCCCTGCTGGCCGCCTACTGCTGGATGCGCGGCCTCGCCTGCATGGGGGCGGAGCGCACCTCTGTCTTCATGAACCTGATGCCGCTGTGCACCGCGCTCATTGCCGTCATCACTCTGGGGGAGCCCATTCACGGCTATCACCTGCTCGGCGGCGGCCTGATCCTGACCGGCGTCATGCTCTCCCAGTTCAAACCCAGGGTGCGCCCCGCCCTCGCCGGAGAGACATAAACCGGCACTGTAACGTGTGTGCAACACAAAACAAAAGGGAGCCCAGGCTCCCTTCTTGCATTGCATCTTCGCGCAAAAAACGCCGGCTCAGTTGCCCCGGCGCCAGTGGTAGCGCCGCTCGGGCCGGCCACGCTGACCATAGTTGAGATCCACGTCGACCCTGTCTTCGGACTCCAGATACTCCAGGTAGCGGCGCGCCGTGGTGCGGCTCAAGGAGAGGCGCAGCGCCACCGTATCGGTGGAAAACGCGGTATCCGGCTCGCCCGCCAGCAGCTCCAGCACCTGGCGCAAGGTAATGGCGTCGATCCCCTTTGGGGTATCGCGCACCTCCCTGGCCTGGGGGCGCCCCTTGCCCATCAGCCGATCCAGATCGCTCTGCTCCAGGGATCCGCGCTCGCAGATGCGCCTGTGCAGGGTGAGGATCTCGTCCAGACTCTGCTGGATGCGAAACAGCCGCAGCGGCTTGATGATGTAATCCTGCACCCCCAGGTTGAGGGCCTGCTGTATGGTCTCAACGTCGCAGGAGGCGGTCACCATGATGACGTAAGCCTCGCGGTTGTGGCTGCGCAGCCGGTTCACCCACTCCAGGCCGGAGCCGTCAGGCAATGAGATGTCCACCAGCAGCAGCTGTGGCTCGGTCGCACGCATCATGAGATCGGCCTGGGTCAGACTCTCGGCCCGACCCAGCAGGGAAAATCCGGGGGTGGAGGAGACCAGCTCGGCCAGAATGGATCCAATCCGTTCGTCATCCTCGATCACCAGAGTGAAAATGGGCTCCATAGATCACACCAATTGGTTTTTATTCAAGTAGATACCGAACAGGGTTGTCTGTTCGGCGGTGCGGCGCCATTCTATCACACCCCCTCGCCTGGCCACCGTCTCCTTGACCAGGAAGAGGCCGACCCCGTGATCGCCGGTCTGGCGGCTGATGCCGTAATCAAACAGATGATCCGCCAGCGCCTCGTCTACCCCCTCGCCGCTGTCCTCCACTTCGATCACCAGCCGGCGGCCGAAATCATTGAGAGAAATCAGCACCCGCGGCGGACACAGCTTGCGCCGGGCCCAGGCGGCGCGGATGCCGTTGTCCAGCAGGTTGCCGATGAGGGTAATGAGATCCGCCGACACGGCCGCCGGATACTCCGCCAGTGCCGAGTCGGGATCCAGCACCAGCTCCACCCCCAGCTCCCGCGCCCGGCTGAACTTGCCGAGGATGAGCCCAGCCACCGGTTTGTCCTCGATGGCCCGCAGCAGACCCTGCAGCATGGTCTGGCAAGCCTCGCTCTCCTGCTGGATGAGCTCCACCGCCTGATCCACGTGGCCCAGCTGCAGCAGGCCGGAGAGGCTGCTCAGCTTGTTGGCGAACTCGTGGGTCTGCATCCGCAGCATCTCGGCATACTGGCGCAGGTGGGTCACCTGCATGCCGAGGCTGCCGGTCACCTCGGGGCGACTGAAGATGAGCAGGCGCCCTGGCACCTTGCCCTCCACCGCCTGCCAGCGCCCCACGAACGACTCCCCGTGCACCGTGAAGCCGAGTTCGGTCTCAAGCTGGGTCAGGGCCGGAGCCAGCGGCGGCGACAGCTCGGCCAGCGACTGACCCAGCAGGGAGTGCCGCCCTGTGCCAGGCAGACGCAGCTGATAACAGGCAGCGCTGTTGAGCATGCGAATGTTGCCCCCGCTGTCGATGGCGATCACCCCCTCGGAGATGTGCTCAAGCACCAGCTCCTGCAGCACGAAGCGGTTGACGATGGCCTCGGGCTCCAGATCCAGCAAGGTGCGGCGCAGCAGGTGTTGCAGCCAGAGCGCCAGCAGCAGGCCGCAGCCAAACACGGCGCCGATGGCGCTGATGAGCAGGGTGATCCGCTCCAGATAGATGCTCTCCACCTTCTGCATCAGGTAGCCCACCACTACGGCGCCTATCGCGCTCCCGTCCGCACCTATCACGGGGGAGAAGCAGCGGATGGCCGGTCCTAGCGTACCCACATCCTTGGAACAATAGCTGCCCCGCTCGTTGAGGGCCGGCCAGATATCCTCGCCACGGAATTTCTGCCCCACCAGCTCGGGTTTGGGATGACTGAGGCGACGACCATGTTCGTCGGTCACCACCATGTAGGCGGCATCAGTGCGGCTGCAGATCCCCTGTACATAGTCGCGCAGGCCGGGATCGCTGCCCAGCTGCAGGGCCTGTACCACCCGGTTGTCCGCCGCCAGCACTCGCGCCAGATCGCTCCCCTTCTCCTCCAGGTTGCTCTCCAGCAGATGGCGGATAAAGAGGGCGAGCAGACTGCCCAGGATCAGGATCAGCAGCAGTGAGAGTCCGAGGGACAGAGTAACCAGTTGGTGGCGCAGTTTCATCGATTAGCCTTGCAACATCAGGACGCGGACCAATAGTGCGGGCGCCACCAGGTCTGGTCAATCAGTGGCGCAGGATCACCGCTAAAATCGGCCAGGCCCTCCTCGCGGGCGGTAAGGGCCACCGCCCTGGCGACCGCGCGGGCCACTTCCCCTACCTGCTCTATGGGGGGCAGCAAGCGCCCCTCGGCCAGCGGATAGGCGCCCACCGCACGCACCGCCGCCTGCAGCATGCCGTCGCTGATGCGACGTGCCTTGACCGCGCAGGCCCCGAGGCCAATGCCCGGGAACACATAGACGTTGTTGCACTGGGAGACCACTCGCGCCTCCCCCGCCACCGTGACAGGGGCAAAGGGGCTGCCGGTGGCGAGCAGGGCGCGTCCTCCGGTCGCCTGCCACACCTGTTCCGGCGTCGCTTCGGCGCTGCGGGTCGGGTTGGAGAGCGGCAGGATAACCGGCCGCTCGCAGACGGCGCCCATGGCTGTCAGCACGGCCTCATCAAACAGGCCACCCTGTCCACTCACCCCGATCAGCACGCCGGGACGCAGCAGCTCAATGAGCGCAGGCAGCTCGGTGCAGGCCTCTTGTGGCGGGCGGGCAAACGGCTGCTGGGATGGCGTCAGGTTGGCGCGATCCAGGCAGACCAGCCCGTCCTGATCAAACAGCTGCACCCGCTCCGGGCCGCCCGCCAGCCGGGCCAGCATGGCGGCGATGCCGCAACCCGCCGAGCCGGCGCCGACAATCAGCACAGGGGTGTCGGCCAGCCGACTGCCCGCCTGTTGCAGGCCCGCCAGCACGCAGGCCGAGGCGACCGCCGCCGTACCCTGAATGTCGTCGTTGAACATGCACAGCTCGTCTCTATAGCGGGCCAAGAGGTTGGCGGCATGTTTGCCGGCGAAATCTTCAAACTGCAGCACCACCTGGGGCCAGCGTGTGCGAATGGCCGCCACCACCCGATCCATGAAGTGGTAATAGGATTCGCCATCCACCCGGTTGGCCTGCCAGCCGAGGTAGGAGTCATCCTCCAGCAGCTCGGGATTGTTGGTGCCCACATCCACGCACAGCGGCAGGGTGCGCGCCGGGTCTATGCCGCCGGCGGCCGAGTAGAGCGCCAGCTTGCCGATGCAGATCCCCATGCCACCGATGCCGAGATCGCCGAGCCCCAGCACCCGCTCGCCATCGGAAATGACAATGACATCTACCTCCTGCTCCACCGCGGCGAAGATGGCGTCCAGATCGTCCCTGTCATGCCAGGAGAGGTAGAGACCGTGGCTGCGCAGATAGAGGTCGCTGTGGCGCTGACACGCATCCCCCACTACCGGGGTGTAGATAATGGGCAGCAGCTCCGGCAGGTGGTGGCGCACCAGATCGTAGAACAGCACCGGGTTGTCTTCTTGCAGCTGGCGCAGCAGCAGATGCTGATCGAACGGGCTCTGCATGGCGCAGACCAGGCGATAGATGCGGCGCCGTTGCTGGGCCAGGGACTCCTCCTTGTGAGGCATGCGCCCCATCAATCCCTGTCGCTTGCGTTCGGCATAGGGCAGGCTGGTACCCATCATGATGTCGTTCATTGTTGATTCCTTATGCCAGCAGCGAGATGAGCAGGGTGGCCAGGATCAACATGACGGCGCCCCCGAGACGGGAAGAGATCTGGGCAAACGGCATCAGCTTCATGCGCTGGGCCGCCGACAGTACCGCCACATCGCCCGTGCCGCCCATATTGGCCATGCACAGACCGCCGGTGATGGCCGCCTCGATGGGATAGAAACCTATCATGCGTCCCACCAGGGCCGCCCCTAGGGCACCGCCAACCACGGTCACCAGCACCAGCACGAAGTAGCTGATGGAGAAGGCGCTGATGAGCTCGGGGATGCTGGTGTAGGCAACCCCTATCCCCACCAGCAGGGAGGGTGTCAGATTGCCGACCACGAACTGGTACCAGTCGGCGGCCGCCTGCTCGTAACGGCGCGGCAGCACGCCGCTCACCTTGATGATGGCCACCGCCAGTATCATGAGCGCGAAGGGGTGCATGGGAATGAAGTTGCCGAGCAGTGAGCCCAGCACGAACATGCTGGAGCTGATGAAGAGCCCCATGCCGAGACTCTCCAGGGTCGGTGCCTGAACCTGCTCTTCGGCCACGCTCTGGCTGCTCTCCTTGATCATCAGCCGGCCGTTGCCGGTCAGGGAGGGGTAACGACGGCCGAGACGGGCCAGCATGGTGCCCACCAAGATGGCCAGGGTGTTGGCGATCACCACGGCGGGCACCATGCGTGACAGCAGATCGGCGCTGGACATCTGCATCGGGCCCGAGAGGATCTCCACCAGCGGCACGGCGCCGGCACCCATGCCACCGCCCATGATGGGCAGGCCGATGAGCAGCACCGCATTCTTGAAGCCATAGCCCATCAGGGAGCCGACCAGGCCGACGCTGAGCAGCGCCAGGGTCACGCCCCCCAGGATCACCGGCAGGTAGCGCATGGCGGCATTTTTCAGCAGGGCACTGCTCATGCCGAAGACGGAACCAGTCACCAGGCTGGCGATGAAGAAGTTGAGAAAGCCCCCCTCCTTCATGAAGCCGATGATCACCTGACCCGCCTCGATTGGCAGGATCCGATATTCAAACAGGGCGGCGCCGCCGAAAATGGCGAGTATGGTGCCGCCCCCCAGGTATTCACGTATGGGGGTGATGCGCTCGCCCAGCTCGGTCAGCAGGGTACCGAGCACGAACATCAGCGCCAGCGCGCCAACCATGCCGAGCGGCAAGGATCCATTCCAGCCCGAAAAGAGTACGCAGGTGGCAAGCCCGAGGAAGATCATCATGGGCATGCCGGCAATCTGTCGGTCGCCAAACAGCGCGACTCTGGTTTGTGGGGTAGAGAGGTTTTTCATTGTTATGCTCCAGCGTGTGGTGTGGCGCTACTCTAATGATCCTCCCCTTCCCTGTCGGTTAGCCCGATTGCAAAGGCATATAAAAACATTAAAACCTTAAACGCTATGGCCCCAAAACGGCCATAAAGTACCCTTGCCAGCATTATTCACAAACATTGAACGGCGCTGGCCAGACGCAGAAATAAAGAGTGATGTCGGCATGACACCACGAACTGACGGGACGAACATTAAACGACGATTAAATTTAAACCACCAACAGGCAAGAAATAATTGGATGGCGGCTGGATGATGGCGGCCCCATATATAGGCAGTGCCTTCATATCAGAACGGCGACAACGCGGGTATGGCGCCAACGCTCTCCCATGAGCTGAGACTGGCGGATCACCAAGTCCCGGGCGCCACTGGCAAAAGGGTGTTCCAGGACAGGGCCATATAGGTTTCACCCGTGTGCGACGCGACAGCCGTGCCTTCCAGGGCGATAAATGAGGCAGACGGGACAGTGCATGCCCCCAGTATCAGGCACACCTGAATGGCCAGTGCCTCATTTCAACCTGCTTTTTTTCGCTATTCGGCTAATAACAATGGAATATTGTCGGGGTCAAATTCATGACAGATATCACTCGCTTCCAAGCTGAGCCCATAATGCCCATCGGCAACATATTCCACATCCACCAGCAGACTCTCGATGGAGAAATGGGGGTCACCCGATTCATATCGTTCCACAGCTATCGTCTCCCTGTTTAGCTGACCCATCAATATTAGTGGATAAAAAACAGGCTGCCGAATTTATATGACATCCTGTTGACCAAAAATAATAGCAGGCGCGACTCTTTCCTTATTTTCATTCCACCAGCCAGCCCACGTTTATTTATCCCGTCAGGGTATGCCATGGGATTTCACGCGCCTTTCGCTCATTCCAAGCCAGAAAAGCCTCTTGTGAGGCTTCTTCATTCATCAAAAAAAGTGCCATAAGAAACCTGTTTTCATTTTTTCTAAACAAGATCCCGATCACACTATTTACTTAGCCTGCTAAATAACTACAATGCTTAGCAGGCTAAGTAAATGGAGACCACCACATGATGAAGGATCTGGAAATGTTGCGCGAGTTGTCCCTCGCCGAACGAGTCGGACGGCTGCATCGACTGTGGCGTACCGTGGCCGATCTCGAGCTGGCACCCTTGGGTCTGACCCATCCGCGCTGGACTGCACTGTGGAAACTCAGTCGTCTCGGTGGTCACCTCAGCCAGAAGACGCTCGCCGAGGCGCTGGAGATAGAGCTGCCCTCCCTGATGCGCACCCTGGGTCTGCTGGAAGAGCAGGGACTGGTGGAACGCCACAGCTGCAGCCAGGACAAACGGGCCCGCATCGTCACCCTGACGCCAGCGGGCAAGGCGCTGCTCGACCAGATCGAGGATCGCATCATGGACATTCGCCGGGACCTGCTCACCGGCATCAGCCAGCGAGAGCTGGAACAATTTGAAGACATAGTGCACCGGATCTCCGCCAACGCCCTCGGCAAGATAGGTTCACAGAGTGAAGAGAGAGAATAAGATGACCCCGGATCAACAATTCAAACGCTGGATAAAATGGGCCATGGGGTCCTTCATACTGGTATTTGGCTACTTCCTGCTGGCCGACCTCAAGATGCCGCTCACCCCGCAAGCCATGGCCACCCGCGTCGTGACCAAGATGGCCCCCCAGGTCAGTGGCAAGGTGGCACAGGTCGCCGTCGGCAACAACCAGCATGTCAAACAGGGGGATCTGCTGTTCACGCTCGATCCCGCGCCCTTTGAACTGGCCGTCGAACAGGCTCGGCTCGCGCTGGATCAGGCCGAGCAGCAAAACCGTCAGCTCGACGCCACCCTGAACGCCGCAGCCGCCGACTTCAACTCGCTGCAGAGCCAGGCCTCCCAGAAGCTGCGGGAAGCCGAACGCATTGACGCCCTCTATCGCCGTCACATGGTGTCGGAGCAGCAAAAAGATACCGCCGACAGCGCATTTCGCACCGCCCAGGCCAACCTGATGGCCAGCAAGGCCCGCATGACCCAGGCCAGGGTGAACCGTGGCCTGCCCGGCGATGACAACCTGTTGCTGCGTCAGGCGCGCAACCACCTCGCCCAGGCCGAGCTCAACCTCGCCTACAGCAAGGTGCACGCCAGCCAGGATGGCATCATCACCAACCTGCAACTCAAGCCGGGCAGCTTCGCTGCGGCGGGGGCCCCGCTGCTGGCGCTGGTCTCCGAGCAGGTGGACGTGATCGCCGATTTTCGTGAGAAGAGCCTGCGTCACGTGGCTCAGGACAGCCAGGCGCTGGTTGCCTTCGATGGCGAGCCGGGCAAGCTCTATCCGGCCCGGGTCACCAGTCTGGATGCCGGAGTCAGCGCCGGCCAGTTCGATGCCAACGGTCTGCTGGCCAGCCCCACCGAATCGGATCGCTGGGTGCGCGATGCCCAGCGGCTGCGGTTGCACCTGACACTGGATCAGTTGCCAAGCCACCTGCCAGCCGGTGCCCGCGCCACAGTACAGCTGCTGCCGGACAACGCGCTAAGCGCTCTGTTTGCCCGTGGCCAGATCCGCCTGCTCAGCCTGCTGCACTACATCTACTAAGGTGGCGGCGATGAATTTGTGGCACAGACCCCTCACCGCCAACGAGCTGCGCCAATGTCTGCGCATCGCCTTTGGCTGCACCCTTGGCTTCCTGCTCTGCAAGCTGTTTGGCTGGAACTATGGCGTCTTCTATACCGTGACCCCGGTATTGCTGCTGGGCATGGTGCCGGTGATGAACGGCCATGCCGCCCGTCAGCTGATCGCGGCCGCTGTCATCTGCGGGGTGGAAGTGGGTCTGCTGGGAGGGCTGTTTGGCGGCCATCCCGGCCTGATGGTCCCCATCGCCTTCCTGCTGTTTCTCTATCGCTTCGCCGCCATGTCACGGGGCAGTCTGTTTCTGTTCGGTGCCAATGGCGTGCTGAGCCTCAGTATCATGCTGCACTTTGCCAGCTACCCGCAGACCGATCTCAACGACCTCATCTTCAACAATCTGTGGTCCAGCGTGCTGTCGGTGCTCATCGCCTACCTGATGACCGCGCTGATCCCGGATGTGGAAGATCGGCCAAAACCGGCCGCGGCCCCCAAGGCGCCACACAGGATGCGACACGAGGCCCTGCTCGGCGCCAGCATAGCCACCCTCTCCTTCATGGTGTTCCAGATCCTGGACTTGCGGGACTCCATGTCCGCCCAGGCCACTACCTTGCTGCTGCTGTTTCCCATGCACTGGAACGGCGCGCTGAGCTACGCCCGCAAGCGGGCCATGGGCACCCTGCTCGGCGTGACCTTCGGCCTGACCAGCCAGATGGTGCTCTACGACTGGTCCGGCTTGCTCCTGCTGGTCGCCCCCATGCTCTGGCTCGGTGCCATGCTGTTTAGCTATGCCCATGTGAAGGAGGCGAATGGTTCAGGGGTCGGCTTCGGCGCCCTCAGTACCCTCGGCATCCTGTTTGGCCAGTACCTGACACCCGGCAACGATCTGGTATTCAGCGCCCTCTATCGAGTGAGCAGCATACTGTTTGCCATCGTCGCCACCCTGCTGGCCTGTTATCTCATCCACCGATTGCTTAACCGCTTCGAGGCGACTCGGTTCGGTTATTGACCCCCTGTTGTTAGCTCAAGGATGTGCTGTTTTTCGCCCCGCTATGCCTACCGGGGCGTTTTTTGCCTCGCGTTGGTCGGCGCCGTCGGCCAGCCCCAGCAACTATGCTTGCTAGGGCAGTCGGCACAGGGAAAGAGGCCATGGACAGGTACTTCAAGGAGGGACTGCAGAAGATCAAAAACAATGGTACCTACGAGGCGCTGGTACGGAACTTCGAAGCCAAGCTTGGACTCCATTGAATAATTTTTCAGCGGCACCGGCGATATATGACGAACCTGACCCGAACCGTGCTACTGTGACCCCTCACTTACCGGCCGATTGCACTCTGCACCTGATGACAGGCTTGTCATGCAAAAGAGTCGCCAGCTAGGGCAGCCCTTGCCCACCTCTCACCATCAACCTGACGTCGCCAGACCAGCTGTATTGACCCGATGCCATAAGGCGCATCCCTCACCGTCGCAGCCTGTTCTCACTGTTGTTATCTACTATCCACTCTTTTTTACTACGACAGCGGCCATCCCGACGAGAACAAGCTTCAAGCCAGTGGCCTGAGGCGATTTTCTGTTTGGCGCGGCCCTGCCGCCCACACAGGACACATTGACATGATTGCCTACCTCATTCTGGTTCATCGCTATCCCGATCAGTTCAAGCGCCTGTTCAAAGCGATTTACCACGACAGCAACCACTACCTGATCCACGTGGACAAGAGCTCGGGCCCAGAACTGCAGCAGGAGATTGCTCGTTTTCTGGGCAATTACCCCAACGCCGCCATGCTCCCCAGCAAGAATGCGCTCTGGGGCGGTTACAGCCTGGTGGATGCGGAGCTGCGCGGCATAGAGGCGCTGCTGGAGCAAAACAAGGAGTGGGAATTCTTCATCAATCTGAGCGCTCAAGACTTCCCGCTGCGATCCCAGAGCGACATTCACGACTTCCTGCGCGAGCACAAGGGCAAGGATTTCCTCAAAGTTGCGGATCAGCGCCAGTACAGACCCGACACCCTGCACCGCATCGATCACTATGTGACCGAAACTGCTCAGGAACTGGTGTGTGAGCCGGTGAAGACCCGCCCCTATCTGGAAGGTGTGACCCCCTACATTGGCAATCAGTGGATGATCCTGAGCCGGGCCTTCTGCGAATTCGTCAGCCGCAGCCCGGAGGTCGATCGTTTCAAGGATTTCTACCGCCACACCCTGATCGCCGACGAAGGCTTCTTCCAGACGGTGATAATGAACACCAGCTATCAGGGCCAGATAGTCAACGATGACAAGCGAGCCATCGACTGGATCCCTATGGGTGACATCAAGCTGCGCCCGCGTGACTACACGGTGCACGACGCCGAGGCCCTGCAACAAAGCGAGCACCTGTTCGCCCGCAAGTTTGATGAGAACATAGACAGCGACATCCTGGATATCTTGGAGCGCGCCATGAGATGCCCCCTCGACACACCCGTAATCCGGCAGGCTGCATTGGTATGACCATGCGATTAATCCGGACACTTACCGACGCAATCCGCCTTCGGGAAGATTGCGACTTGGACACAAGTTGTTAGGATCACGCCCGGATGACACTGATGGAGATCTCAAGATGAAACACGCCAATATTCTGTTGCTGGGCATCACGGCCCTGACCCTGCTGAGCGGTTGCGAAGGGGCCTCCACATTGAGCGTGACCGGCGGCGATCCCGTCACCTATCAGTGTGAGCAGGGCAAGAAGGTGCAGGTGAGCTACTTCGCCCTCTCCGACCAGAGCCTGAATTTCGTCAAGCTGGCGCTGCCAGATGGCAAGGATTACACCCTGCCGCAGACCGTTTCCGCCTCCGGCGCCCGCTACACCGACGATCACGAGGCCGTCTGGTGGAACAAGGGGGATAAGGGCTTTGTCGAGATGCGCGACAAGGATGGCGAGTGGCAGAGCGTCTACAACGACTGCAAACAGCAATAACGAGAAACCCCGGCCAAGCCGGGGTTTCTCGTTATTGCATGTCGATCTCGTAGCGTTCCACCACCCGCACCAGGATGGCATCCGGGTTCTGCCCGGCGGCCTGATTCAACCGCGCTTGTCGCTCACCACCAGCCAGAGCGCATGCACCATGCCGGGCAGGCCACCGAGCAGGGTCAGCACTATGTTGATGAAAAAGTGCAGACTGAAGCCTACCTGGATAAAGGCGCACACGGGGGGCAGAAAAATGGCCAGCAAGATCTTGAGCAGATTGTTCATCTCGCACTTCCTCGTCAAAGATGTTTCACGGTTCGGGATGGGCTCACCATAAACAGCCTTGGCCTCAACTGCAAACGAAACCAAGGGCGGCTCACAGCGGAGTGAAACAGGGGATCCGCTCCCCCGGTTGCTCGCGCCAGGCCTTGAGGTCATGGATCTGCTGATTGCTGCTGCCACGCCAGAGCAGACCGGGATCTGCCAGCCCCTTTTCGAACTTGCCATCCACCAGCACATCCAGCAAGGCGACCAGCTCGCACTGGGCCGGCGAGAGCTCGCCAAGCAGATAACCGGTCCAGCACCAGATGTCCTTGCCGGGGCACTCGGCCCGCACCCGTTTCACCAGCGCCAGCACCTGGGGCACGTTGGCCGGGTGGAGCGGATCACCGCCGGAGAGCGACAGCCCCCGCCGTTTGATGCGCGAATCGTTGAGATCCGTAATGATGCGATCGCTCATCGCCTCATCGAACGGCTGGCCGCCGTCGAGCCGCCAGGTGCTCTGGTTGTAGCAACCCGGGCACTGGTGCTCGCAGCCCGAAACGAACAGGGTGGCACGGGTGCCGGGACCGTTGATCACATCGACCGGATAGTATTGGTGGTAGTGCATCGCTTGTTTCCTGCCTCGTTCATGGGAAAACGGCAGCGGCCTGCCCCCTCCAATGAAAATGGCCCCTTGGGTCAGGGGCCAGCTCTTCATTACCTTTGCGCTCACATGTGTTTGACCCGGCGCTTCACCTCTTCCTGCTTGCCCGCGTTGAAGGGGCGCGCATCCGGGCTGCCGAGGTAGCCGCAGACACGGCGGGTCACCGACACCTTGGCGGGATCGTGATTGCCGCAGCGGGGGCAGGTAAAGCCCTTGGAGGTACACTCGAACTCGCCGGTGAAGCCGCAGTCGTAGCACTCGTCGATGGGGGTGTTGGTGCCGTAGTAGGGCACCTTGTCATAGCTGTAGTCCCAGACGTTTTCGAGCGCTTCCAGGTTGTGCTGGATATTGGGGTACTCGCCGTAGCAGATGAAGCCGCCGCTGGCGATGGGCGGATAGGGCGCCTCGAAGTCCAGCTTGTCGTACGGGTTCACCTGCTTCTCCACGTCGAGGTGGAAGCTGTTGGTGTAGTAACCCTTGTCGGTCACCCCGGCCACCACGCCAAACTCCTTGGCATCAATGCGGCAGAAACGGGTGCAGAGGTTCTCGCTCGGGGTGGAGTAGAGGCTGAAGCCGTAGCCGGTCTCCTCCTTCCATTCGTCGGTCGCCGCCTTGAGACGTTCGATAATGGCGATCGCCTTCTGGCGCAGGGTATCGCTGTCAAACAGATGGACTTCGGTGCCAAACAGGGCGTTGATGGTCTCGTGCACCCCTATGTAGCCGAGCGAAATGGAGGCGCGACCGTGCTTGAAGATCTCGCTGACGTTGTCGTCCGCCTTGAGCCGCACCCCGCAGGCCCCTTCCATATAGAGGATCGGGGCGACCCGCGCCTTGACGCCGTCGAGGCGCTCGATGCGATACATGAGTGCCGTCTTGGCCACGCGCAGGGCGGCATCCAGCTTGTCCCAGAAATCCGCCTCGTCACGAGACTTGAGGGCGATGCGCGGCAGGTTGAGGCTCACCACCCCTATGTTGTTGCGCCCCTCGTGGACCAGCTCGCCGTTCTCCTCATAAGCACCGAGGAAGGAGCGACAGCCCATGGGGGTCTTGAAGGAGCCGGTCACCTTGACCACCTGGTCGTAGTTGAGGATGTCCGGATACATGCGCTTGGAAGCACACTCCAGCGCCAGCTGCTTGATGTCGTAGTTGGGATCGCCCTGCTTGTGGTTGAGGCCATCCTTGATGGCGAACACCAGTTTCGGGAACACGGCGGTCTTCCTGTTCTTGCCAAGGCCGGCGATGCGGTTGCTGAGGATGGCCCCCTGGATCATGCGGGACTCCCAGCTGTCACCAAGGCCGAAGCCGAAGGTGACGAAGGGGGTCTGGCCGTTGGCGGTGTGCAGGGTATTGACCTCGTACTCAAGCGACTGGAAGGCGTCGTAACACTCCTTCTCGGTACGGGCCATGGCGTAGGCGTCCACATCGCTGATGCCCCACTCCTCGGCCACTTCCCGGTGTTTCTGCCAACTGATGGTCACATAGGGGGCCAACACCTCGTCGATGCGGTTGATGGTGGTGCCGCCATAGATGTGACTCGCCACCTGGGCGATGATCTGGGCGGTCACGGCGGTGGCCGTGCTGATGGATTTGGGGGTGTCTATCTCCGCATTGCCCATCTTGAAGCCGTGGGTCAGCATCCCCTTCAGGTCGATCAGCATGCAGTTGAACATGGGGAAGAAGGGAGAGTAGTCGAGATCGTGGAAGTGCAGATCGCCGCTCTCGTGGGCCTGCACCACGTCGCGGGGCAGCATGTGGCTGGTGGCGTAGTGCTTGGCGACGATACCGGCCAGCAGGTCGCGCTGGGTCGGGATCACCTTGGAATCCTTGTTGGCGTTCTCGTTGAGCAGGGCTGCGTTGGTCTGCTCCACCAGGCCACGGATCTCCTGGGCCAACCGGCCGCGGGCCTCGCGAGCCTGATCCCGGTCGTGACGGTACTCGATGTAGGCACGGGCGATGGCCTTGTCGTCGGACGCCATCAGGTGGTTCTCGACCCGGTTCTGGATCTCGTGGATATCCACCTCGCCACGTCCTTCCAGCTCCTGAGTGACGGCGGCAGCAACGCGCTCACCCAGGGTTGGATTGGCCTGACTGACCGCCTCTGCCGCTCGGCCCACTGCCTCGGCAATCAGCTGGGCATTGAATGGTGCGCGACATCCATCACGTTTGATCACAACCGGTTTCATGCGTTTTCCCCGTTTAAAAGGCCAGGCTATCGCCCTCGGCTTACCCTTGTTTGGTGCCCTTCTACACGCCTCGTCCTGGGCGCAAATAAATTCAGCCGAGACTTGACAAGCCAGGGCTGACGATGAGAAGAGAACAGCTTGTACACAGCTTAACAACACAACATATAGGTGTTTTATATGAATGCATCCCTATATGTGGTGTCTATTAGGCACCAAAGCGCGGCCTCATTTCTTGATCCAGAACAGGTTTTGAGGCGAGTGGCGCAGTTCCCGACCAGTGAAAAACAGCCCCATACAAGGCCATTCTCAAGCCTGGTGCGGGCTGGCGTTCGACGGGGCCATGACAGAAAAAATCCCCTCCTGCGACAGTGGCTGACGAGGGCACGTCTGGCACAAAACAGGCATAATGAGTGGAATATCATTGCTATAGACGGGACCCGACATGGCCAAGACCCTGCTACTGCTGCTGTGCCTCCTCCCCTGCCGGTTGTGGGCGGCCGAGATCCTGGTGATCAGCAGCTACCACCCAGAATATCTGTGGGATCAGAGTTATAATGCCGGCCTGCAAGCCAATTTGCATGGGCAACACCACATCAGCCACTTCTACATGGATACCAAGCGCCACCCCGACGACAACTTTGACAAAATTGCCGAACAGGCGCTGGCTTTTTATAAGAAAATCAAACCCGATCTGGTGGTACTCGGCGACGACAACGCCATCAACTACCTGGCCAACGAGATAGCCTCACAAGGGACTCCGGTGGTCTTTCTCGGTATGAACGAAAACCCGCGCCACAAGGGGCTGGTCGGCCACCCCAAAATCACCGGCGTGCTGGAGCGCCCCCTGCTCAAACGCAACATCAGCGAAATGAGCCAGCTGATGGGCGGTATCAAGAAGGCGCTGGTGCTGTTTGATTCCAGCAACGTGGCGCTCACCGCCATCGAAGACGAGTTCAAGACCCAGACCGATCTGCGCGTCGGGCAGACCCGGGTCAACAGCCAGCTAATAGGTGACTACAGCCTCTGGCAGGAGGCGGTGCTCAACGCCAGAAAAAATGGCTATGAAGCCATCTTCATCGGCCTCTACCACACCCTGGTGGACGCTGATGGCAAGCACGTGAGCGAACAGACTGTGCTGGAGTGGACCAGTGCCCACAGCCCTGTGCCCCTGTTCTGCTTCTGGGAGTTCGCCGTGGGCAAGGGCAGAGCCATTGGCGGCCTGGTGCTGGATGGTCACGATCAGGGAACCAAGGCCGCGGAACTCGTCAATGCCATCCTGGCGGGCGCCCAGCCCAAAACGCTGGCACCGCGTGCCGCCCTGCGTGGCGAGTACGTGTTCAGCAAGCACGAGCTGGCCCGCTGGCAACTCACCCTGCCCGACAAGTGGCGCTACAAAATTCTCTGGCGTGACTAGTGCCCAGCAACAGCAAACCCGGCTGATGGCCGGGTTTGCTGTTTTCAACGCCTGTCACCACGAATTCAGGGCTGGATCGCCGCCTGCAACTGCTCCTCGCTCCAGATGGTGATGCCCAGCTCCTGTGCCTTGACCAGCTTGGAGCCAGCAGCCTCCCCCGCCACCAGCACATCCGTTTTGGCCGACACAGAACCTGCCACCTTGGCCCCCAGTGCCTGCAACGCTGCCTTGGCATCGTTGCGCGACAAAGTGGTAAGGGTACCGGTCAACACAAAGGTCTTGCCGGCAAATGGCTGATCGCTTGCCTCCTTCTTCTCGATGGCAGGCCAGTGAATACCGGCAGCCAGCAAGGCCTCCAGCACCTCGATGTTGTGGGGCTGACGCAAGAAGTAGTAGACGTGCTTGGCCACTATGTCCCCCACATCGGCCACCTCAAGCAGCTGCTCCACCGAGGCGGCGCGCAGCGCATCCAGGGTGAGGAAGTGGTTGGCCAAATTGAGCGCTGTCGCCTCTCCCACCTCGCGAATGCCCAGCGCGAACAGGAAGCGCGGCAGGGTAGTGCTGCGGGCTGCATCGATGGCTGCCACCAGATTAAGCGCTGATTTTGGTCCCATTCTCTCGAGACCGGCCAGTTGGATGGCGGTCAGGCTGAACAGGTCGGCCGGGGTCTTCACCAGCCCCTTGTCCACCAGTTGTTCGACTATCTTGTCGCCGAGGCCATCCACGTCCATGGCGCGACGGGCAGCGAAGTGCTTGATCGCCTCCTTGCGCTGCGCCTCGCAGAACAGGCCGCCGGAGCAACGGGCCACGGCCTCTCCCTCCAGCCGCTCCACCGCAGAACCACAGACAGGACACAGGGTCGGGAAGAGGATTTCGCGGACATCGCTTGGACGCTGCGCCTCCACCACGGCCACTATCTGCGGGATCACGTCCCCCGCCCGACGCACGATCACGGTATCGCCGATCATCACGCCAAGGCGCGCTATCTCGTCGGCATTGTGCAGGGTGGCATTGGAGACGGTAACGCCGCCGACGAACACCGGCTTGAGCTTGGCCACCGGCGTCACGGCGCCGGTCCGGCCGACCTGAAACTCGACGTTCTCAAGCTCCGTCATCTCCTCCTGGGCCGGGAACTTGTGGGCCGTGGCCCAGCGCGGGGCCCGCGCTACAAAGCCCAACTCCTCCTGCAGAGGGATGGCATCGACCTTGTAAACCACGCCGTCGATCTCGTAAGGGAGATCGCCACGGCGGGCCAGAATGTCGTCATGGAAGGCCTGACAACCAGCCACCCCCTCCTTGAGTTTCACCTCTGGGCTCATGGGCAGCCCCCACCCCTTGAGCTGGCACAGGCGGCCGAAGTGGGAAGCCCCCAGCTGATCGCCGCCCACCCCCACGCCATAGGCGTAGAAGTTCAACGGACGGCTGGCGGTGATGCGCGAGTCGAGCTGGCGCAGGCTGCCGGCGGCGGCATTGCGCGGGTTGACGAATACCTTCTCGCCCGCGGCCAGCGCCTTGGCGTTCATCGCCTCGAAACCCGCCCTGGGCATGAACACCTCCCCCCTCACCTCTAAACGAGCGGGCCAGTCACTGCCTCGCAGGACGAGCGGGATTGCCTTGATGGTACGCACGTTCTCGGTGATCTCCTCACCCGTGGTGCCATCACCCCGGGTGGCGGCCTGCACCAGCTGGCCATCCACATAGAGCAGGCTCACCGCCAGACCATCCAGCTTGGGCTCGCAGCAGAAGGTAAAGCTCACCTCGCGCTTGAGGCGATCCCTCATGCGCTGCTCGAACGCCTGCAGCTCCTCGCTGCTGAACACGTTGTCCAGGCTCAGCATGGGGATCTCGTGACGCACCTGTTTGAAGGCGGTCAGCGGCTGGCCGCCAACCCGTACGCTCGGCGAGGCCGGGGTCTTCAGCTCGGGATGATCGGCTTCCAGCGCGATGAGCTCGCGCATCAGGCGATCGTATTCGGCATCCGGCACTGTGGGGTTGTCCAGCACATAGTACTGATGACCATATTCGGTAAGCAGCTCACACAGTTGACGGTGGCGGGAGAGGATGTCGCTCATGAAAAAGTCTCGAAGTGTGATGAAAAATCCAGCCTGGGTAGAAACAAAAATGCGGCACCTGGGTACCGCACTTTTTATTGATGTCCGACCCGCGTGGTGTCTTAGTCGCGACTGGCCTCGTAGGCAGCCAGTTCATGCCGGTAACGGGCGATGGTCTCATCGCTCAGCGGGCTGCGATCCATGTCAGTCAGCATGGCATCCATATCGCTGGCCAGCTGGTCAGCAGCCTGCAGCATGTGCTCGAAGGCAAATGCTGCGTTGCTGCGCAGCGGCAACTGCATGAAGAGCGACACACCCGGAGTGGAAAACTGCTCCATCCGGTACGGATTGAAGGTGCCTGGCTTGACCATGTTGATCATGGAGAAAAGCACCTCGCCCTTGCCGTTGAGATCCTCGTGACGGTGGAAGATGTCCATCTCGCCAAACTTGAAACCCAGCGCAAGCAGGGAGGCCAGCAGCGTCGCCCCTTGCAGATCGTGACCGGGACGCGCCATCAGATTGATGACATAGACATCCTGCCAGATCTTCTCGACCGGCTGGGTGTCGACCGCCTCTTGCATGGGCTCTTCATAGACCGGCTCCTCGTAGGCAGGCTCGGGGACTGCATAACGGGCCTGCTTGTATTCGGGTACCGGCGCCTGAACCGGTTCACGCACACCAAACGTCGGGGCTGTGGCATAAGACGGTTCGACCAGGGATTCATCATCCAGCGGTTGCAACAGCGGCTCGCGCTGGGGACGGGAACGGTGGACCGGGGTACGACGGATCACCTGGGCAGGCTTGCGCACCGGCGCGGCAGGCGCTTCCTCTATCGTATCCGCCAGGGGTTCCTCGAACTCCTCCTCAGCCTCTTCATAGACAGGGGGCGGGGTAACCGGGCGAGCGGCAGGCTTGCGCACCACAGGAGGTGGCAGCTCGGCGTCGTCATCCTCATCATCGAAGGCGGAGACGGGGGCACGACGGCTGACATCCGGCTGGCGAGCCTCATCGCTGTGAAGCTTGGGCTCGGCACGACGGCTGCCACTGACCACACGCACCTGGCCTATGCCATCGCTGTCGAAGGCGTCATTGTCACGAGTCCGTGATTTGGATTCCATCCGGCCCAGAGGTTTCTCTTTGATCGGTGCCTGACGATTCTTTCTGTTGCTCCACAACCCGTGAATGAGCAATGCCGCAATAGCAATACCGCCCAGGGCAACCAAGATGTAACGCAATTCCTGCATTAGCTGCTTCTCTTTCTAGTTTTGCTCAGCCAAAGCGACGGCTTCACCGATATCGACCGACACAATGCGAGAAACCCCGGGCTCTTGCATTGTGACGCCAACCAGCTGCTCAGCCATCTCCATGGAGACCTTATTATGACTGATGTAAACGAACTGTACTGTGCTCGACATCTCTTTGACAAGAGAACAGAAGCGACCGACGTTCACTTCATCGAGCGGTGCATCCACCTCATCCAGCAGACAAAATGGTGCTGGGTTGAGTCTGAAGATGGCAAAAACCAGCGCAAGTGCGGTTAACGCCTTCTCCCCCCCGGAAAGCAGGGCAATGGTAGCATTCTTCTTACCCGGAGGTCTTGCCATGATGCTCACTCCGGCCTCCAAAAGATCATCCGAGGTCAGCTCAAGCCAGGCACTGCCGCCCCCAAACACTTTTGGAAAGAGAGATTTTAAATCTTCGTTGACCTTATCGAAAGTGTCTCGGAAGCGTATTTGTGTTTCTTTATCAATTCTTTTAATGGCTTGGCTCAAGGTCTCCAGCGCTTGCTCGAGATCCTGGCACTGGTTTTCCAGGTAGCTTGAACGGGTTTTCGCCTCTTCATATTCCTCCAGCGCCGCCAGATTGATGGCGCCAAGCGCCTCCACCTGCGACTCCAACGTCTGGATCTCCTGGCGCAATTTGCCACGATCGGCGGCGATCAGCACGGCCTGATCGAGATCTACCAGCCGCACCCCCAACTCTTCGAACTGCTCATGCAGCCCCTGCCGGCGGGTCAGGTTGCGCTCGCGCTCCAATCTGAGCTGGGCCAGCTTCTCCTGCAGAGTCACCAGCTGCTTGTGATCGGCGCTGCGGGCCTGCTCCAGCTCGCTCAGCTGGCGTTCCAATTCTGCCAGCCGTTGATGGCAGGCGAGTTGCAGCGCTTCAAGGTTACGCTGCTCGGCCAGCAGGGGCGACAGATCCTGACCCGGCGTGGCTCCCGGCGCCTTGAGCTCGGCCAATTCCAGTCCAAGTCTGGCCAGCTCCTGCTCACGCACAGCGATGAGTTGGCGCTGATTCTGCAGCTCCAGCTGCAAACGCTGGCAGCTGGCCTGCTGCTGCTCCCGGCGCAGGCGAGCCTCTTCCACCGCTCGCTCGGCACTGGTGACCCGCTCCTGGGCAAGTTGCAGCGCTTGCGCCAGCGGCTCGCCCTGCTCCTGCAGTTCGCCAAGCAGTGCTTCATCAAGCTCGAGCTGCTGCTGGGCTGCGGCCAGTCGCTGCGCCTCCTCGGCCTGCTCCTGGTCCAGACTGATCAGCTCTTCGTCAAGCTGGCCGAGTCGCTGCAACCGCTCCTGGCGCTGGCCCTCTCGCAGGCTCCAGGCTTCACGCAGTTGCTGCCACTGCCGCTCCTGCTCGCGCACTGTGCGCTGGACCAGCTCGAAGGCGCCGTGCAGCTGAGCACGCTCGGCATCGGCCACATCCAGTTGTTCATTCAACCGGCCAAGCGCCTGTCGGCCTGCCGTCAGCTCAGCGTGCAACCGCTCACGCTCCCCGAGCAGTGCCAGGGTGCCGAGCGCCCCACCCTGACCGAGGTCGGCCCAGTTGGAACCAAACCAGTCCCCCGCCGGAGTCAGTACCGACTCACCGGCCAGGAGGCCTGGTTGGCGGGCCAACGCAGCCTCCCGGCTCTCCGCCAGCCAGATGGCGTTGAGAAAGGCGGGGATGTGATCCCCCTCGAGTCGGGCCGCCAGAGTACCGGCAACCGCGGGCAGGGCCGGACCAATCCAGAGCCCGCTCTGCTCAAGGTTGCACTCGTCCCCTGGCTGGGCGGTGAGCCAACGCCCCAACACCTTGTCCAGCGCCTGGGCCCACTCGGGCGCCACCTGCAGCCGATCCGCCAAGGTGGCGCCCACCATCTGCTCCCCCAAAATTTGGTCAAGCGTGGTCAGACGGGCGTCCAGCTCGCGCAGCAGGCCGTTCTGTTGGCCCTGTTCTGACTTGCACTCTTCATGACGGGCCACACTGGCCTGCCACTGTTCATCGAGCTCGGTGAGCCGGGCACGCGAGCCCGCCAGCTCGGCCGTCAGGGCATCGAGCGCGGGTTGCAAGCTCTCCCCTTCCCCACCGAGGGGGCCAGCTTGTTCATCCTCCAGCTTGAGGCGGGCCAGCCGGGTCTTGGCCTGCAGCTCCTGCAGACCGTTCACCTGTGCCCGGGTCTGGTTGAGCCGCCCCTGCAACTGGCCGAGCTGCTGCTGCCACTGCTGCTGTCGCTGGCGGGCCTGCTCCAGCTGCTCGCCGGCAGCCAGGCGCGCGCCCTGCTGGTCGGTGAGCAACTGCTCACACTGTTCGAGGCGCGCCGACTCAACCTCCTCTCTGAGGATGCCGTCGGTCAGCTGCTCCTGCTGGCTGGCCAGCTGGGCCTTGGTCGCCTCGATACGCTCGCCGAGCCCCTGACGCCGGGCCTGCCAGTCGCGGCCAAGCTCGGTCTGGTGCAGTTGCTGTTGTTCGAGGCGGGCGATGGCCTGACCACCGAGAAAAATCTGCTGCTGGCGGCTCGCCTGCTCGGCCTGGGCCTCCTGGCGGGCCACCGACAGGGTGACGTGACGCCCCTCGTCGGCGGTGCGCTTGGCATCCAGTGCCGCCAATGCCTGCTCGGCCTGGGCCAGCTCGGCCTTGGCCTCGCCGAGGCGGGTCTCCAGCGCCCACAGCTCGGAGCCGATGAGCTCAGCCCTGGCGGCGCGACTGCGGCCCTTGAGCTGCTTGTAACGCTCGGCGGTTTCGGCCTGGGCTTTCAAATGCTCGAGGCGCGATCCCAGCTCGCCGCGAATGTCGCCGAGCCGCTCCAGGTTCTCCTGGGTATGGCGGATGCGCTGCTCGGTTTCCCGGCGCCGCTCCTTGTAGCGGGAGACGCCGGCGGCCTCTTCCATGAACAGCTTGAGATCGGCGGGGCGTGACTCCACCAGCCGGCTAACGGTGCCCTGCTCTATGATGGCGTAGCTGCGCGGGCCCAGCCCTGTGCCGAGGAAGAGGTCGGTGACATCCTTGCGGCGGCACTTCTGGCCGTTGATCTGGTAATGGTTGGAGCCGTCGCGCAGCACCTCGCGGCGCACCGAAATTTCGGTAAAGCGGCCAAATTCACCGGGGACCCGGTTGTGGGGGTTGTCGAACACCAGCTCCACCGAGGCGCGGCCGTGGGGGCTGCGGTTGATGGAGCCGTTGAAGATGACGTCCGTCATGTTCTCGCCGCGCAGATGGCGGGCCGAGCTCTCCCCCAGCACCCAGCGCACGGCGTCGATGACGTTGGACTTGCCGCAGCCATTGGGCCCCACCACGGCTGTCATGTCGGCCGAGAACTCGATGCGGGTCGGCTCGACAAACGACTTGAAACCGGCGAGTTTGATCAATTTCAGACGCATGGGGGCCTATGTGGGTAACGAAATAAAGAGGAGGCGGGCAGGCGACTTTACCAAATCCAAACCTTGTTTGTAATATGCTGGCAGTTTCCCATGAACAGATGGAGCTCAGATGAGCCAATCACCCCCAATGGTCAAAGACTCAATCAGCGGTGCGGACTACTTCCTGCGCGGCTTTTCGCTGATCCGCCAGCCCGGCATCCGCACCTTCGTGCTGATCCCCCTGCTGGTCAACTTCGTGCTGTTTGCGGGGGCCTTCTACGCCCTCTTGCTGCAACTGGACGGCCTGTTCGGCTGGCTGCACCAGCAGATCCCCAGCTGGCTCGACTGGCTGGACTACCTGCTCTGGCCCATCGCCCTGGTCACCATACTGGTGGTCTTCTCCTTCCTGTTCAGCTCGGTGGCGAACTGGATAGCGGCCCCCTTCAACGGCCTGCTGGCGGAGAAGGTGGAACAGACCCTCACCGGCGAGGTGGTCAGCGACACCGGCATGCTGGATATCGTCAAGGACGTGCCCCGCACCTTCGGTCGTGAATGGACCAAGTTGAAGTATTACCTGCCCAAGGCCATCGGTTGCCTGATCCTGTTCCTCATCCCCGTGGTCGGGCAGACGCTCGCCCCGGTGCTCTGGTTCCTGTTCAGCGCCTGGATGATGGCAATTCAGTACATCGACTATCCGTTCGACAACCACAAGATCAGCTTCATCACCATGCGCGATGCCCTCAAGCAGCGCCGTGGCAAGTGCCTGAGCTTTGGTGCTCTGGTCACCCTCTTCTCCGCCATCCCGGTGGTGAATCTGTTCGTGATGCCGGTGGCCATCTGCGGCGCCACCGCCATGTGGGTGGATCACTACCGCGCCGAGCAGCTCAAGCGCTGATCCCCTTCCCACGCGGCAAACGGGCACCCTGGCGGTGCCCGTTTTATTTTTGCATTATAAAAAATAATGCATAGCCTTCATTGCTTGTCGCCTATAGCCTGAATTGATAGGATGCGGGCCTTTCTCGCACCCTGGGATATCTCATGTTACATGCACTCTTCTTGTTGGGCCTGGTGGCCGAAGGAATGACTGGCGCGCTGGCAGCGGGTCGGCGACGGATGGATCTGTTTGGCGTGGTGATCATCGCCTCGGCCACGGCCATAGGCGGCGGTACCATACGGGACGTGCTGCTTGGCCACTATCCCCTGCTCTGGATCGAGCATCCGGAATATGTATTGCTGGTGGCCGGCGCGGCCATGGCGGCTGTCATCTCGGCGCCGCTGATGCGCTACCTCGGCAAACTGTTCATGGCGCTCGATGCGCTGGGACTGGTGGTCTTCTCCATCTTCGGGGCGGCCCGTGCGCTGGAGATGGGCCATGGGGCGGGCATCGCCTGCATCATGGCGGTGGTGACGGGTGCCTTTGGTGGCGTGCTGCGGGATCTGCTCTGCCAGCGCATTCCGCTGGTGTTTCGCCGCGAACTCTATGCCGCCATCTCGCTGGTGACGGCAGCCCTCTACTGCCTGGCGCTGGATCAGGGCCTGCCAAACGACTGGGCCGCCTTCGGTGCCATCGGCATCGGATTCGTGTTGCGATTGCTGGCGGTGCGCTTCAAGTGGGGGCTGCCCACCTTCCATTACCAGTACGCGACGCACTGAGCGCGCCAGGTTCTGGCGAGGCGGTACGGATCGCCGACAACAAAAAAGCGCCTGACAGGCGCTTTTTTTGCATCGATAACCGGGCGCTTGCCTTAGTTGATCCCTTCCGAGCTGAAGAAGGTCGCCTTGTCGGCGATGAAACGGATCTTGATATTCTTGCCCTCGTTGCCCCAGATGCAGCTGGTGGTACCCAGCGCATCGTCGCAGCGTTCGGCCTTGCCAAGGATACTGCTCGCTTGCGTGTAGCTGATCCCCATCTGCAACTTGTCATAATTCTCGCGATTGAGCTTGCTGCAACCGGTCAACAACAGGGCGATCAGGCCCCCGAGCAAAATATGTTTCATCTGGTTCTCCTCTGGATGGTGTCCAGAGCCTACCAGTTCGGCCACCCTGTTTGCCAGCCATCATCCGCACGGCACCACTCTGGGTTGATGCACGACTACCAGCTGCGAACAGGCCCGGTATCGAGGTGCACGAAGTTGTCGCTCGGATAGTAGCCGACCCCGCCCACCTTGAGATTGAGCGCCGCCTTGCGCAGGTGCGCCAGCTGCACGCCCGGGAGCCGCACATCCACCGCCTGCCCCAGGGTGTGATAGCTGTGCTTGGCCACCCCTCGGCTCCTGCTGCGCTTCTGGCGGTTGGTCACAGGGGAGCGATAACCGGAGATGAGCTGGATCTCGCCGTGACGACCCAGCTTGTGCTGCAACAGATAAAGCTGATCGAACAGCTTCCGGTCGATGTTGAACACTTCGTTGCGACGGTAGTCGCGAAAAATATGGTTGAACTCGGCCAGCCCGTCTTTCAGGTAACGGCCATCCTCCCAATAGCTGGCGCTCACCCGCTCGCCGGTATTGAGATTGAAGAAACTGAGTTCACGTCCCGCCGTACTGCGACTCGCCATGGCAGGGAATGACAGCATGGCGCCCCCCAGCAGGCAACCGGCCCCCAGCAGCAGGCGACGTCGGCTTATCTCTTGTTCAAGCATCCGTTGTCCGTCCATCGCAGATTGAAGTGAAACAGGTGAATGAATTTGATACAGGGGCTCGAAACTACCTGCCGGGCCCCCTCATGTCAAACCGCAGGGACCCAATAGAAAAGCCCGGCACGGGCCGGGCTTTTCACTCTGTGGAGATGATCACAGCAAGCGACTTTGGAAGCTGACTCGATCAAATCCATAGATGTCGTTGCGCAGTTGCTGGCGACCCTCTTCGTCGATCCAGCTGCTCCAATAGACGGTAAACACCGGGATCGGGGTGGTCAGCGGCAGCCACTTGGTCTGGGTCTCTTTCAATATGCTGGCCACCTTGTCCGGCTGGTAGCGGGAGTCCGCCAGCAGCAGCTCGGCCAAGTCGTCCGCATGCTCCACCCGGATGCAACCCGAGCTGAAAGCACGCGCGCCCTGCTCGAACAGCGCCTTGCGCGGCGTCGAATGCAGGTAGATGGCCTCGTTGTTGGGCAGGTAGAACTTGTAGCGGCCCAGCGCGTTGTGATCCCCCGGTTTCTGCCGCAGGCGATAGGGGAAACCTGTCGCCAGCGCCTGCTGCCAAGCTTCCTCGGTAAACGCCACCGGATTGCCTTCGCCGTCGATCACCTCAAACTGTTCGCGATTGAGATAGGCGGGATCCCGGCTCAGCTTGGGCAGAATGTCCTTGCTCAGGATGGAGCGCGGCACATGCCAGGCCGGGTTGAGCACGATGGAGCGGATCTCGCTGGCGAGGATCGGGGTCGCCCGCTGCTCCTTGCCGACAATCACTCGACTGGTGAACACCTCGTTACCCGATTCCACCACACTCAGTCGATAGTCGGGGATATTGACCAGCACGTAGCGGGCACCGGAAAGCTGATCCACCAGATCGCGACGCCACAGGTTGCGCAGCAAGAGGCTGGCGCGGACTTCTGGCCCGGTATTGAGCCAGCTGCGGGTCTGTCGACCTATGATGCCGTCGGCAGTCAGGCCATGGCGGCGCTGGAACTGCTTGATTGACTGCTGGGTGTCGGTATCGTAGGTGGCGTCGTCATGGCGGGGAGCTGCATCGCCCAGCTCGTTGAGGATGGAGCGGATCTGCCCCAGTTCGGCAGAGGTGTCACCTGCCCGCAGGGTCGGTATGGTCAGGGTCGGCCACTTGTTGGCCATAGGCAGCGACAGCAGTTTGCGCACTTCCTCACGCACCCCTTCGTACTCGGCGACCTGGGGCCTGAGCTGCCTGACCTGTTCCAGCAGGTTGTCGCCGGCAGGATCGTGGGCCAGCGGCTTGTTCAGATTGAGCTTGAGGGTCTGCATCTGCTCGCGGGAGACCAGATCCATGGCACGCCAGGCTTGCTGGAAACGGGCCAACTTGCCAAACGCCTCGTCATAAATGGCGCCGCGCTGATCGGCGGGTTTGGCCTGCAGCTTCTTCCAGATAGCAAAAAAATCTGGGTGCAGCTGAGCGAGTACCGCTTCCTGCAACTGCTGCTCCAGCTCGTGGCGAGCCTGCTCCGCCGTCCGGTTCTGATACCAGTCGTGCTGCACAGTGGCGTTGGTCACCACCACTTGACCCTCGCTGGCCTGCGCCATGGCGGCAGGCGAGCAGCCCAGCCAGATCAGGTTTGCCAATGCCAGCCAATACTTCTTCCCCATGCTTACCTCAAGATCGGTTCACTTCAGCCTGCCAGACCCGGCGGTCAAGGCGCTCATGATGCGTGAATGCCAGCGACTTTACTAGCTGGCGGGCGCATAGCGCCGCCAGATAATGTCATACTCATCCGTTGCTTTAAATTCAGCCAACTCCCGATTGAATGCCTGGACAAACTCGGGCGACAGCCGCTTCTTGCTGAACATGAAGAAGGTCGGTGCCTCATATACGGGCATGGAATGAGGCACGATCAGATCAGCCAACCCCTCCTCCTTCAATCCCCAAGGTGTGGCCAGTATATCGCCGAGGAAACCATCAATGCGCCCCAGCACTAGCTTGCCATAATTTTGCCGGTCGTTGACCACGCTGACCTGGGCGGCATAACGGCGTACCAGTGCGGCAGTTTCGGCACCATAGTAGTAATCCTTGGTGACACCCAAGGTGTGGCCACTGGCCAGCCAAGTCGCCAGGTCAGAATCGGAATAAGAGGAAGACTTGCGGATCCAGAGCACACTGCGCCCAGGGTTGTAAGCATCGGAGAACCAGGCATAGCGGCCACGCTCGTCATTGAAATAGGCCTCCATGGCAATATCGATCCCCCCCTGCTCCAGGCCATGCAACACCCGCTTCCAAGGCAGTTCGACATAGGTGGCCTGACAGTCCAGCCGCTTGAGCATGGCATTGAGCGCCTCGACAGCAAAGCCGTGCAATACCTTCTGCCCGGCCGCCGTCGTACCCGCATAATAGTGATAGGGTGGCCAGTTATCGTAACCGACCCGCAATGGGGAGGGACACAAGCTGTTTGCCGACACCAGCGGGGCCAGCAACCAGAGCGCCCAGCAGAAGAGTCTCAGCTTCATGGGTCATCCTTGACTACGCGATACGCCATCATAAATCGGCCTTGCCAAAATGGCGACAGATCCTGCCACAGCGATCCTGCTTGCCAGCACAGTGTCGGCTCGAACTGGGGATGACAGCAGGGACTCACCCCTGAAACCAGCCTAGCCCCCGCGCGGAATCAGGATTGGATCTCGCCCTTAAAAAGGATCAATCAGTAACATTTGGAACACAGGCTTGAAAGGGGTTAATATGTGACCAAATATATTTTTGTGATCCACTATGCTTTTTTTGCAATTGGATTAGCATATGCGCGAAATCAGCCTACCAATCGTGAGGCGTAGAGAGTGATATGACGTACAAAAAGTTTGGTTTTCTGACGGCCATCATGGCCCTGAGTGGTTTCTACCTTTACACCCTCTATCTGGCTGCTCACCCCAACGTGAGCCTGGCCTACAAACTCTATTACCTGGAAGGCAAGACCCGCTTCTGGGAGCACAACTCCAGCATGACCTACCAGCCAGGCAACGAGCTCAATCTGACCAAGCCGAGCCGCTTCCTCTCCAGCGAAGGCTGGGCCAAAAAGCCGAGCGCGGACGGCACCGAACTCAGTGGACAAGGTGGCCTCTACTTCGTGCTGCCCAAGCAACAGACACAGCCCGAACAGCTGACCATCCAGGCCCGGGTCAACAGCCCGCAAGCTGGCGCGCTGCTCAAGGTCGCGCTGGGTCATGACTTCACCACCACCATCAAGCTGGCCAAGGCCGGTATCAACGAGATCCGGCTCAATCTGCCGGGCGAGTCGCTGACATCGGATCCCAAGCGTCCCAACTTTCTGGCCCTGTCCGCACCGACACCTCTCAATGTCCAGTCGGTACGTCTGACAGTCGCGCAGTAAGGCGTATTATCCAATACGTTGTTTTATAAAATAATTTTCCAAATAAGGAAGTTTTCATGTCGCATGCCGATTTTCGACTCTCTCTGATCGTTCCCGTATATAACGAGGAAGAGAGCATAGATGCCTTCATCAACGCGATAGATAACGAACTGGCTCCCCTCAAGGATCGGCTGGAGATAGTATTCGTCAACGACGGCAGCCGTGACCGCACTCGTGAGGTGATCGAACAGGCCATTACCCGCGATCCCCGGGTGACTCTGGTCAACCTGGCGCGCAACTTCGGCAAGGAAGCGGCCATGACCGCCGGCCTGCATCATGCCAAGGGCGATGCCATAGTGCCGATGGATGTAGATCTGCAGGATCCCCCGGCCCTCATCCTCGAATTCGTCAAGCTGTGGCAGACTGGTGACTATGACACCGTCTACGGCATCCGGGTGGATCGCAGTGCCGATACCCCGATGAAGCGCCTCACCGCTGGTGGCTTTTACCGTTTCTTCAACGCCCTCTCCACCAGCACCAAGCTGCCGGAGAACGCCGGTGACTTCCGCCTGATCGATCGCCGCGTGGTTGAAGCGATCAAGCAACTGCCAGAGCGCAACCGCTTCATGAAGGGACTGTTTGCCTGGGCCGGTTTCCGTGCCGTCGGCGTGCCTTACGAGCGCCCTGCCCGTCACGCCGGTGAAACCAAGTTCAACTACTGGAAACTGTGGAACTTCGCCCTTGATGGCCTGATGAGCTTCTCCAGCTGGCCGCTGCGGGTGTGGAGCTATGTCGGGGTCGGCGTCTCCTTCGTCGCCTTCCTTTACATCCTCAAGATAGTGACCCAGGTGGTCTTCTTCGGCATAGACGTGCCGGGTTACGCCTCCCTGATGTCGGTGGTGCTGTTCCTCGGGGGCATCCAGCTGCTGTCGCTCGGCATCATAGGTGAGTACATAGGTCGCATGTTTGTGGAAGTGAAGCAGCGCCCCGTCTACCTCATCGAAGGCGTGTACGGCCAGTATGCCAAGCAGGATGAAGCACAACCGCAGGACGGCACGGCCACCGGCAGCAAGAAGAGCGCAGGCAAGAAAGCAGCCACAGCGAAACCCGCTGACGACCAGCTTCAGGAGCAAGCGCCGCAATGATCTCCCGCGAGGAATTCTGGCGGCTGGTACGTTTCGGTTTTGTCGGCGGGGGGGCTACCCTCGTCGATCTCGGCACCTCCATCGCCTTGTTTCACACCTGGCCCACTATTTCGGAGCACCTGGTGACGACGCTGGCCTTTGCCATCGCCTTCTGGTTCTCCTTCTTCGGTCACCGTTATATCACCTTCCAGAAACAGGGTGCCGTCAGCAAATTCTTGCTGGTCGCACTCTTCTCGCTGGCGGTGCGTAACCTGATATTGAGCGGTCTGCTGTTTGCGGGTCTTTCCGGTCTGCTGCCGGTGGTGATCGCCACCCTGACAGTTACCGTGCTCACCTACCTCCTCTCCAGGATCTGGGTATTTGCCTGATGAATGACATGACAACTTTGACCCCTGACAACGTGGGCCCCTACCGCCCGTCCTTGCGGATCAGCAGCCGTGACTGGCTGATGATCATTGCCGCCTTCGTACTGAGCCGAGTTGCACTGTATGGCATGGGCTATTTTGGCGTTCAGCTTTATGGCGCCACCGACATAGGTCCGCTGCAGGCTTACTGCCAGTTTGACTGCGTCTGGTTCCAGCGCATCATAGAGAACGGCTACGATCTCTACCCGCGCTGGCTGAGCAAGGGCAACGCGGCCAACTGGGCCTTCATGCCACTCTATCCGATCCTGTCGGGTACGCTGTCGAACCTGCTCAACGTCGAGAGTCTGATCGGCCTGATGCTGGTGGCCAACATAGCCTTCTTCGCCAGCCTGCCGCTGATGTTGCTGGTGCTGCGCCAGCTCAAGCTCGGTGACGAGACAGCCCGCTTCGGCGTCTGGCTGCTCGCCTTCTCCCCCTTCTCCGCCTATTTCGTCTCCGGTTATACCGAGTCGATGTTCATGGCGCTGATGCTGGGAATGTTCCTGTTCGCCTATAGGGAACAGTGGCTGATGGTGGCCCTGCTCGGCGTCTTCATCTCGGGCACTCGCAACCTGGGGGTGATGATGGTGTTCCCCGTGCTGATCCTGGCCCTGCAGGCCTACGGCTGGCGCGAGTTCTTCCGCTTTACCGAGCGGGCCTTCAAGGTGGTATTCACCCTCTGGATGATCCCGCTCGGCCTGTTTACCTACATGGTCTACCTCTATCACCTCACCGGCGATGCACTGGCCTTCAAGCATATCCAGGTGGCCTGGGGCCGTTACATGGACAGCCCGCTGGACTGGTGGCTGAGCGGCTTCGAGCTGGGGGGTCGCAAGTCCTACCTCTCCATCATGGTGATGTTCGGCTGGGCATTGAACCTCTATCTGTTCAGCCAGAAGCGCTGGGCCGAGGCGACCCTGATGTTCATCTGCTGCACCATACCGCTGATGACAGGCCTCAATGCCATGCCGCGCTATATGTTCGGCCTCTATCCGACCATGCTGGCCATTGTCCTGCTGACCCATCGCTGGCCTGCCATTCGCCCGGCCGTACTGTGCGTCAGCGGCATGGTGGCCTCTTTCATCGCAGTGGCCTTTGTCAACTTCAAGTTTTTCACCGTTTGAGATGACAACTTGTCCCAGAAAGCCGGTCGACTGACCGGCTTTTTTTAGGCTATGTCCCAATTACGTGTTGCATGGGGTGCCCCAGCGCCTCATGCAAACACGCTTTGATATTTACTCCCCTTCCGTAACGCTCCAGC
>NZ_JBSTYL010000012.1:0-121870 GCF_054052465.1 Aeromonas enterica
GGTCTAGCTCAAATGCATCTGTCGCGTCAGTATCACAGAGTGGATATGTCTTTGGGAATGGCACCGGCAGCGCAACGATCACAGCTAAATATACTGAAAATGGTACTCAGTATATTTCCACCTCAGTGGTGACCGTCACTGCTCCGGCAGTCAGCTACAGCAGTTTGTCTGTGTCGCCAACCAGTGCCAGCATCTCGGTGGGGGCGACCAAGCAACTGGTAGCCACGGCCCACTACAGTGACAGTACGACCAAGACGGTGACTACCAGTGGCACTACCTACAGCAGCTCGAACAGCGGCGTGGCCACGGTCAACGCTACAGGTTTGGTGACAGGTAAGGGAGCGGGTAGCACAGACATCACTGCGACATATATTGAGGGGGGGGTATTGCACTCCGCAATTTCAAAAATAACTGTTAGTGTTAGTTTCATGACATGCACGCTTGAACTTGTCCCAAGCCCATACGATTCTGTTTTGGTCGGAGCAACAGATGACATTCTTTTGAGAACACCGGGTGGCCAATCGGTAATACCTACGTCAGCCTATATGGAAACGGGTACTACATATCTCTCGGTTACGGGAAATTCGACTGATGGCTTTAAACTTACTGGTCTTAAGGCTGGAAGTGGTAAAATTAACCTTTATTATAATGGGAGCTATGGCATCTGCGCTGGTTGGTCTCAACTTATTTACGCAGTAAATCCATAGTTTATATAAATGTAGTCATTAATGGGGAGGACACGTTACGTCCGATGGCCTTCCCATTTTAAATACAGGTATGAACTGTGTTCTCTTGATTTTTTTTGATGATAATTGTGCTGATTAAGAGATGTGATTTAAGTTTTCATTGAAATAAATTCGACGTTTTCGTATGTTATACGCGTTGAAATATTTACATGTATTGTGTGTAAATATATTTTTTGTACCTAGCTAAAATTATGTGTAAAAATAACTTGGGAGATGACAACATGAGAAAAATAACTTTATTGGTATCTGTAGGCTCATTTTTGCTTGCTGCTAATGCCAATGCCGCATTATTGCCCACCCAAGCGGCGGAGACGCTGACCTGGAAAGGACTGGTGCCCTTCTCCGTTGCCAGTGACAAGGTGGTGATCACCGGGGAGTTGGGGGGGCCGATCCGGGCCGGTTTCTTGAATGTCAAAAAAGACGGCACCTTCAGCTCTACCGCGATCAATGTAGAGGCCCACGATAATCTGGGTGATGCCACCACGCCAGTGGTCGGCGATCCTGTCTCTGGCAATGTAAAATGGGGCCTGGCGGCCTACACGGTCGATGCCTCGACCGCTGACATGAGCGGTGCCAACCTCACCTTCGTGGCGAATGGCAATGCACTGACCACGGGCAGCACCATCAAGGATGGCTATGCGCTGGCCGTCAACGTGGCCAATGATGCGCCTATTTCCAGCATCACCGCCGGTGAGCGGGTACAGGTTAGCGCCGTCATCACGGCTGAATTGGCACTCTTGTAATTTCGATAGTAGAACTATCTTTCCATTAAAAGGGTGAGTGCTGCGGCGCTCATCCTTTTTATTCATTATCACTTGCACGGTTGTGGTGTTAGTCCATCGCCATCCGTCATCGCGCTGCCGGAGGATGAAACCACCAGGGGCGTGAGCATGGGTCACAGCTCCATGGCCGATGGTTTAAGTCAGCATGATGAATAGACTGCAATCACATAAGTACAATGCCAGCTCTCTGCAAAGGGATGGGTGTGTTTTATCGCCCATCTTGGCAGCGCGTTGCCGTCATGAGCACGGCTTTCATAATATGTGACTATTGCTGGGGATTAATATTCTGGTTCAATCTACATTCAGCTGAAGGTGGTGATAATCATCATGTCAGCGCGTATTGAGCCACGTGTTGGTGTTGTTAAGCATGTTATTCAATGAGTATTGTTGTTAGCCAACTCGAACGAGTTGGCTTTTTTTATAAATACGCGGGGGATCTATTTTTCTTGGCGCCTGACAGGTTATATTCAGGTTGTTTCAGTTATCATTGTTGGGTAAACAGCTTGTCTTTTTTCGTATCCTTCCTGATGTGACAAAGTCTCTACTCGGTAATGAGTCATCTTTTCATTTGTCGCAGTTACCTGTGTTATTATTGACCCATGCTTTATGCATGGGTTTTTTTTGTTCAAAAGATAGGGTGCAGAGGAACGAGAGCAATGAATCGAAATGAAGCATTTAATATCCCTGACCGAAATAATAACGAGGATTTTTGGTGGTGTAGGCAGAAGACAATATGTTGTGATGGAGGGGGAAGGCGTAAGGGATGTAGGTGCATTGCCAGATAATATTGGCCAAGTAGATAAGTGATTCAGGTTTCAGGGCTTAATTTACCCCAGCGTGAAGAGAGCAGCTTTTTCCAGCTGTAACCCGTTGGGTGATTCTTGGTCTGGCCGACTTGGCGTCGAAAAGGGCGGCGCCTGGCATCAAGGATATAGGGATGAATCTCGATGATCTTGATAGCTGCCTGTAACACTCCTCGAATTCTTACCTGTTGCTCGATGAAGACAATAATATCCTGACGCTGCCGCATGATTGAAAAATCGGAGCTGATCAACTTGGGGGGCAGGTCCAGTGCCAAGGCCACCTCCCTTGAGCGTAGTGGCTTCTGTTGCGCCAGCATCCAGTGTGCGACCTGTAAATAGCGTGGCGGTTCAATAGTCTGCATATTATGGGGGCGCTTGTGTTATGGGAGGGCGGCTTCGGGTGATCTTGATGGAAGCGCCCTCATATGATTTGGTAACTATTATTTTTTAGTTTTTTCAACGGTATTTTTAATATCATCCTTCTTGTTTGACAGCCCATCCTTGGTATCGTTTATTTTTTCTACTTTCTCATCAATTTTGCTGTTGTCGGTGATCGTATCCTTGGCGGCTTCGGTGGCCGAGCATCTGCCACCCACCCCTATGGTGGCATTCATGGCGGCACTTTTCATTGCCTTTTGAGCATTGCAATCCGGGTTAACTATCCCGGCTTGAGCCATGCTGGATAACAAAAAACAAAAAATAGCGATTCTTTTCATATTGTTACCTTTCACGTTAAAGAGAACAAATGTTCATTCATCATGATAGTCCAGTGTCGGTATGGATGACATGTCCAGCATGTTGAATTAATCAATCAGTCAATATTGTTGCCATCGTTGCATTCTAAACAGTCATCGTCGAATTGCGCATGAGTTATTGCGATGAAATACATATCAAATGCGATGGCTTTGAATGGTGCCTGGTACAGGCGCCAAGTTGTTTTAGTGATGCGTTTCGTAGTTGGGCAACTATTGTTCGCAAATGACAAAGTTTGGTTGCTGCAATTGTATAAAATATTGCTGTCATGTTTTGGGGGGGATGCGGCTTATTGCTGCTCGCGAGTCCCATCGCTATCTCATATGGAGTTCTTTTTCCAGGTGCAGGCATAGCATATGGCTCTGCTATTTTGTTTTTTGTAACGCAGGAACAGCACGATGAATATATTCCTTGTCAGCAATGTCACACTGAGCGGCTACGAGCAGTTGGTGTCCGAGATGGGTGGCGATGCCAGTGAATTGCTCGGGCTGGTCGAGTTGAGTGCGTCAGATATTGCCAACCCAGATGGCTACTTGTCGTATCTGGCATATGCAGATTTATTAAATTACACGGCAGTGAAACTCCATGACCCATTATTTGGGCTGAGGTTGGCTCACCGCCATGGTCCCGACCTGCTTGGCCCTTTATCACTGTCATTGCGCTTGCAGCCGAGCCTTGATGCGGCGCTAGATTATTTGCTCTCGCATTCATATCTGTTCGCATACGGCCAGCTACTGACCAGGGCCGTCGATGGTGAACATACCCATATAATGATTAATTATGAGTTCATCAGGGAGCATGGCTATAACGAGCTGAGGCAATCATCGTCCCAGCATTTGCACAACTATCTATCCACACTGGTGGTCGATGACATTGGTCAGTTAAAAATCCATCTACGCCAGCCAAAACCCGCGTCGATTGATAAAGAGTTTGATTCGGTGATATTTGATGCGGAGTTTGATGGTGTCAGCTTTCCCAGTGAATGGCTGACGTGTGGCTTCAATATCGACAACGAACATATTTTGCAATTCGTCGATCAATATATGATGGCGCTAGTTAAAGAGTTTCCTCACTCTTACTCGGAAATGGTCAGCACTGTGGTGATCCGGTTTCTCAAAGAGGGAGACTGTTCCATGCCGCGTGTTGCAAAAACATTGCAGTGTGGGGTGCGCACTCTGCAATTAAGGTTGAAGGAGGAAGGAAGCTCCTACGGTAAAATTTTGCAGAAATGTCGACAGGAGCTTGCCTGTAATTTATTGAAGTTTGAGCAATATCGTGTAACGGATGTGGCATTTGAGCTGGGATTCTCGGACGTGTCTACTTTCAGCCGTAATTTCAAGTCATGGACAGGGATCTCTCCGTTGCAATGGCAGAAAGAGAATACATAAGTCGGTTGCCATGGTGTTCAGAGCGCTGTTTTCTTGTGGCTCGTGGCATTCCACGTTCTTTGACGGCAGTTTGTCAGCGTATCACGGACGCGGATGAGCGCGCGGCATCAACGGCAGGTGGTTAACCTGCCGTTTTTTATTGTGGCCGTGGTTTCATTCCCTTCGCATTTTCCGCTTCAGTTGTGCCTTGATCAGCGCCTGTAACACGGCCATCAATGCTGCCCCTGTCATACCGAACATCAAGACACCATTGGCGGCTTCAAGCGGTCCTAATAACTTCCAAGAGTGGCTCATGACAATATCGCCATAACCGAGCGAGGTGAAGTTGACCCCGGAGTGATAGATGGCTTCGTACAGGGCATCGAATTCACCCAGCAAGAGGAACAGCCCTCCCCAGATCATGATCTGGGTTAGGTTGCCCAATATCAGCAGTACCATGATGGCCAACAGGGGAATGAGTCCCTGACTGAGATGACCTGGTTGTGCGGCCGTGTGCACCCGATCGATGTAAAAGCGCACCGCCAGAAAGGTCAGCGTGGCTTGCAGGATCAGACAGATCATCATGATGGGCAGCCCCACCAGCAGGTTTGTCAGTATCAGGGGGAACATGGTGAGGCCTCGTCATTGGCTGGTGTCAAAAGGGGGGCCGTCCGGTGTTTTCGCCAGCGCTCCAGTGTCCAGACCGCTCCCCAGGCATAACCGGCGACCAGCAGAAACAGACCGAGTCTAAACAGGGAGGCCTGCATCACATCTTTACCGTTGGCACTGTCCTGGATGGCGGGCCCCAGCAAGATGATCATGGTCATCAAGCCATTGCTCCAGTAGGAAGGGGGCAGTCGGCTCTGTGTGACGCTAAATAGCCGCTGTCCCAACCAGAGGGCGCCAATCATTACCCACAGCATCAACATCCACAGCGTGGGCCAAAGCGCGAGCCCGGCCCAGGCGATGGTTGCGACGAGTGCGCCCGTCAGGGTGGAACCAATCAACTCTTTGCCAGCATGGCGTGCCCGCATGGTACAGGCCTGCTGACTCAACGCCACCGTCTTCATGATGGCGGCCAGGTAGTGACCGGGATCCTGCAGCGCCATTATCAGCACCGGCAGCACGATGATCACTGCCCGCAACGCGATCCAGCCTGCATCCTCTGCGCTCAGCGGCCTGCTTTTGACTGCCAGGCCGGGCTCGTCAGGAAACAGATTGTGGGAGACTGTGCTGATGAGTGCACCCAGCATGACACCGATCGCCAGCGCCTGGATCACCATGAAGGCGAGCGCCTGTTCGGCAACGCCAGCCACCGGGATCAGGGTAAAGGTGATGATCAACAGGGTCAGCAGGGGGTTGGCACTTTTGAGCCCAAGATAAAAAAGCGCATAGAGCACCATGGCGATCAGCATCAGGGCACTGGCGGCATAGTGTTCAAGCAGGGGAACCATCATGACCCCGGCCGCCATCAACACCATGAGAGCCCCGCCCATCAGGAGCCCCTTGAGAGGAGGAATGGGCGGACCAGGTTTGCACAGTAGCAGGATCACCACCAGACAGCTGAGATGAGGTTGGGGAAGTGCCAGCCCATAGGTGATGAGGACGCTGAGCCCCACCCCCAGAGTGAGGCGCAGTGCGGCCTTGTCGGCCCGATGCATCTTCAAGGATATCCTCCGTATGGCATGTGTTGGCCACTCAATAGAAGTAGGAGAGCATGCTCATCAGTCTGATAAAGCCTGCACCCAGGGTGTTCATCAAGCCGCTGTCACCGCTGTATACCAGCACCTCTGCCTGGCCTCCGACCCGGATCCCGGTCACCGCCTTCAACTCACCCGGCTCAAATTCGATGGCAACCGGAAAGCGCTGAGCCTGACGCAACCAGTCGCGATTGTTTTGCACCGTCGGCAGGCTGCCTGCTGCGGCCTGGCTTCCCGAGCTCACCCCGTTGCCAAGGCTGCGTACCTTGCCTTTGAAAACATGACCCGGCATGACATCGAGCACGATGGCGACGCTATTTCCCGGTGCCATGTTGCCGAGGTTGTTCTCCGTCATGTCGGCGCTGATCCAGACATCGTGAATGGCGATCAGCGTCATGGCGGGCGCACCTGCCGAGGCGAACTGACCCGCATCGGTGCGCAGATCCGTGACCAATCCGCGTGATGGGGCCAGTACACGGGTATTGGCAAGGTCCAGCTCCGCCTTCTCGATGGCGGAACGGGCGCTGACGAGCTGAGCGTTGTTTTCTCCCTGTGCACCGGCAGCTTCCCTGGCCTGGGTCAGACTGGCCTCTGCGGCCTTGACCTGACTCTGTGCCTGTATCCGGGTGGCTCTGGCAACTTCCAGTCGGCGCACAGAAATGGCGCCCGGATCCTCGGCATAGAGACGTTCCTGGCGACTGGCATCCTGTTCTGCCTTGACGGCATTGGCCCTGGCCGCTTGCAGTGACGCTTGGGCGGCAATGACACCCGCCCCGGTGGCATTGACCGATCGCCGTACTGAGTCATAGTCGGCGTTGGCTCGTTGCAATGCGATCTGGTACTGGCTTGGATCCAGCGTAAACAATGGCTGGCCCGAAACCACCTCGTCATTGTTCTTGACCAGCACCTGGCTGACCTGGCCCGAGACCTGGGCGGCAACAGGCACAACGAAAGCCTGCACGCGAGCCTGAGTGCTGTAAGGGGTCAGTCGATCGGCCGCGAAGTACCAAAGCAGGCTCAATAGCAGCAGGCTCAGCAGCAGCAAGGTGCCGATACGGGAGCCTCTTCCAGGTGGTGGCGGTTGGGTGGTGGGCGGGGTAGTGGCTTCTTGGCTCATCATCTTCTCGTCATGACATTAGGGGGCGTCGGGCGCGGGCAGGGGATCGGTCAACAAAGACCCCCATTGATTGCGAGATTGCATCTGTCGGCGGCTCTCTTCGTCCAGCAAGGGGCGGTTGCGTCCCTGCTGCCATCCTCCCCCCATTGCCTTGTAGAGCGAGATCAGGTTGAGCATGACATCGCCCCGGCTGCTGATTAACCGCTCCTGCTGGTTGAACAGTGCTCGTTGGGAGTCGAGTACGCGCTGGAAGTCCGCCATGCCTTCGCGGTAGCGTATATTGGCAATATCAAGGGATCGCCTGGCGGCCAGCTCGCTCTGTTCCAGCAGGCTGATCTGCTCTTCGCTTCTAGCAAAGCCAATGGCGGCATCGTCTATTTCACGGGCCGCCCGCAGCAAGGTTTCCTGATAATTTTCCCTGAGCTGCTGAAAGCGGGCATCCTGTACCAGCACGGCATTGCTGAGCAGGCCATGGTCAAATACATTCCATTTAACGCTGGGCCCCATCCCCCACTCCAGGGTGGAGCTGCTGCCTGCAAGGGAGGTCGTCGACAATCCCACCGAGCCCAGCAGTGTCAATGAAGGGTAGAGTTCCGCTTCTCTGACGCCAATGAGTGCGGATTGGGCTGCCATCTGCCGCTCGGCCGCGCGCACATCCGGACGTCGCCGGATCAGATCGGCAGGCATCTCCATTGCCAGCGCCAGGGTGGCGTGGGGAATCTTGCCTGTGTCACCGCTCATCTCGGGTAACGGTCCCGGGGCCCTGGCCAGCAGGATGCCCAGGGCATTCTGGCCTTGACGCAAACTGGCCTCGATGGCCGGAATGCTGGCGAGGGTGCTGAGATACTGTGTTCTGGCCTGCTGTACATCCAGTTCGTCACTGTTGCCGCTGCGAAACAGTTTCTGGGTGATCTCCAGACTGCGAGCTTGCAGACGGGCATTTTCATGGGCTATCTGCAGCCGGGCCTCCAGTGTACGGATACTGACATAGAGGCTGGCCACCTGTGCCGCCATCAGAACCTGGATATCGTCATACTGGGCGAGGGTGGCAAAGTAGCTGGCATCCGCAGCTTCGATACTGCGCTGGAACTTGCCCCAGAAGTCGATCTCCCAGCCGAGATTGGCACCGATACCATAGGTCATGGCGTGTGTATCAGACCCATCGCGTAATTGACCGGTTTGCAGGGCACTGCCATTGACCTGCTGCAATTGTGGGTAACGGCTGCTGTCGGCAATCCCGAGCTGGGCTCTGGCCTCCAGAATGCGCAACCCGGTTGCGCGGACGCTATGGTTACGGGTCATGGCCTCATGGATCAAGGCGTCAAGCACGGGATCCTTGAACGCCGTCCACCAGGCATCATTGCGTTCTACTCGCCTATCGGCACTGGCCTGGTTGAGGGCACCTCCTTTCCAGCCCGTGATGGCTTCCGCTTCTGGTCTGACGTAATCCGGGCCCAGCGTGGCGCAGGCGCTCAGCAACAGGGGGCCGAGCAGAGCGATGCCGATCGGTATGCTGCCGGCATGGCGTTTCATGGTTGGAGTTTCAGAGTACATCTTTATGATTCTGTCGTGATGAGAGGCGAGGGGAGATGGTGCTCGGTGACCCAGGCCATGAATATCTGATAGCCAATGGCAAGCAACGTTGCCCCGACAAACATGCCCAGGATCCCGCCTGACACCATGCCTCCCAGCGCTCCCAGCAAGATGACCGGCATGGGAGCATCGACACCTCGGCCAAGCAGAATGGGTTTGAGCACGTTGTCTGCCATGCCGGAGATGATCAGCAAAACCGAATAGGCGATGGCCGATGGGGTGCTGTAGTCACCACTGGTCCATATGTAGATGATGGCGGGAATGAAAATGAGCGCGGCAGGTATCTGGGCGATCCCCAGGATCAAGGCAACCAGAGAGAGCAGACCGGAGGCCGGGATACCCGCCAGTGCCATCGCCAGTCCAATCAGCATGGCCTGAATGAAGGCCACCCCGATCACACCCTGTGCGACGGCACGGATAGTGGCGGTGCAGAGCAGGACGAATTCATCCCCACGCTTACCCATAATCCGGCCCGAGATGGCGCGTGCCCCTTGTTGGCCCGGCTGACCATAGGCCATGATGATGCCTGCGATCACGAAGGCAAAAATGAACTGCAGCAACCCGGTCCCCATGCTGGCCACCATACTGAGCGCGGCTTTGGACAAGTTGCCAATCTTGGGTTGCATGCTTTGGATGAAGGCTGGCAGATCGGTTGCCGCCTGCTGCCAGATAGGGTAGAGCCGTTTGCCGATGACAGGCCAGTTGGCGATGGATTCCGCAGGCGGTGGTAAATGAAGGCTGTTGCTGCGGATATCGTGGATAAAACCGGTCACAGTATCGGCCAGCGAACTGGTCAGCAAGGCCGTTGGCAATACGAGCAGCACCAGCCCGCCCATGACCAGCAAGATGGCTGCTTGCCCCTGTTTACCGTTCAACCTGGCCGCCAATACCTGCTGGAAGGGATAGAGAGTCACCGCCAGAATCAGGGCCCACAACATCAACGTCAGAAAGGGGGCGAAGATACCGTAACAAGTGATGACCAATGCCAGGATCAGGCCGGCTTTAATCAGTACATCCAGTAATTTGTTAAACAGACGACGCTCCAATTCAGAGTCGGATTCGTGTTGCATAGTAGATTCTCGTGGTTGGCTAGTTGGGATGGTTGTGTATCGTCGGATCATGAACCTTGTATTATCTGGATAACTTCCTGTTGCGAAGCTGAACTGAAATACAGTTATGTTTTTAATCAAAAAAGATGCGCAAAATATCAAGTTTTCAACTGGTGTTAGCACAGGTTCAATGAGTTGGACGTATGCTCATCCATCCCACCATTAAAAGGAGTCTATATACATGAGTGTGTGTGTCTCTTAAGGGTTCATTATGTGTTGGTATCAACCGATAAGGAGGGGAATACATGGCGTGTTTTATAAAATGAAGTGAATTGTAATTAAGCGTTGTCATTCGGCATAATATATGATGGCATCATGCTGATGCATCATGGCTATGGTGCATCAGCATGACATTTTTATAACTGTGAAATTGATAAAGTTTATATCGCTGGGCTTATGTTTTTTGGTCTTTTCTCCATATGGATGGTGATTGGCCTGTCCAGTCCTTGAAGTTCTTACTAAATGTGGATACGTCTGAATAGCCAAGATTTAATGCTATGTCCGTCATGTTGACATCTTTTTCTTTGAGACTGTTTATGGCAATCTGCAGCCGGCATTCTTTCAATAATTCATTATAGTTACAACCGATCTCTTTTAATCTGAGCTGCAGCGTTCTAGGATGTAGATCAAGTGAGCGTGCGACCTTTTCAATACTACACTCTCCGCTTGGAAGGATTGTACTTATCGTATGTGACACCATCGTCAATAAATTATCTGGATAGACTTCTTTAAGTTCATTGAGATGGTTGGTCATAAAAAAAGTCAGGCTTTCCTTGTCCATTGAGAACTCAGATTCCAGCCAGGATTGAGGAAACGACAAGCCATTGAAATCTGAATTAAAAATGATATGGTTCAGTGGGATTGATGGAGATGCCGGTGCTGACTGGGTCAAGTGTACGTTCAGCTTGGTTGTGTCAAAGCTCAGCCTGGCAGATAGTAAATTATATATTCTTTGTGTCGCAAGTTGATAGATATGAATGTATTCATTATGTTTGTCAAAATTATATGTCAACGCAAGTCGCTGTCTGTCATGTGAGCTGGATGAGGTAAGAAAAGTGCCATTTGCATGTAAATAATAAACCGGCTTTATAAACTCGATGGCATCTTCAACTGTCGGTTGAATAAATGCGGCAAGCTCAAGCCCACCCAGTAAAATTGTGGATTTTATATTGGCAAACATAAACCCAAAACATGGGTTGTTGAGTTCTTTTGCAGTAAATTCTAACAGACGGCACACCAAGTCATGAGATAAGTAGCCCTGCGGTTCTCTAAGCTGAGCAGATGTTATTCCAAAGTGTTTGAGATATGCTTGAGGATTGCCAGATAATTTCCTTACCAATCGCTCATACTCGGATAATATAGAGTTTCTTACTACATAGACAGTTGACATAAATAACCCCCAAGCATCAATGAGTTTATCTTTTCCATAAAATAAAATCTTTTTTTGTTATTTAATTCTGAGTATTAGATTTGCATAGGTGTGGATGAAGTTCAAGAACATTAAAATGAATTAAAAATTATGATGTTCTAATGACTCCTTGTATGTGAATGGATTAGAAAAACCTGAAGTGTTCGCTTATCTTATTATGGGTGAATATCTTGTGAAGTGTGATTTTTAAATTTTCTTAAAAAACAATATGATATAGAAAGTTGTTATGAGGTGGTAAATATGTATTCATGATTCGATTGGCTCACGGGCAATCAGAAAGGAATGCGCGGTTGTACAACGCAGGTACAACACATAGAGCGCATAGAAATGTCAGGATGATGTCATGATTGCCATATCAATTCATGAGCCAAAAGGACACCATTTTCTTCAGTAAGATAATTCGGCACTAACTCATATTGAAGCATGTGGTGCAATTTGGGACCCTGTGTTGGTGGGTTTAGTTACCCGGCGACATGACTTTATGTAACCTGATTGAATCCTATGTGGAGTTGCGTGGTCGTGAAGACGCTGATATGAGTGATATATATTATCAAAGATAGCTGATGTTTATTGCTTGAAATATTAGGTGTCGAAAATAGATCTTTTCGTAAACGGTCATTAAAAATTCGTAAAAAAACAAACAATAAATATCTTAACTTGGCAAGATACGATATCAGCATGATGCTACATCATAGCAATTTTATATGCTTGGGATATTAACTATAAGGAATAGATATGGATGTATCTGCTATGAGTGTGGTTGCGGAGTATGTGAGGCATACTCGTCCAGGTGTCTTATCGGATGGTATAGTTATTAGCACAATAATAAATATGGGATGTATATCATACTCGGTAGACTATCGTCTACGTAAGACTACATTGCATTTTAATGATGGTTCAACCTATCAAAGTCCTCATGAATTACCAGAGGTAAATATTCAGCTTCATTGTGATGAGATGAAACTTGAGCATGCAATGTCCATCGCACATGACTCTGAGATTTATTATAGTCAATTTTTGAGGTTGACAATTAAGGCTGGCGCAATTGGTTATGAGGTTTGGTTGGTTGATGGTGTCATCAATATGTTTGGAATCGGTGGGTATGTGATAACAAAAAGGTTTAAAACTGCGAAAGATTATTTAAATTTATAGTTGTGTCTGTATTTCTGGCGTGCTTAATGATGATTTTCAATATTGCGATATATGCTAATTAGTTTGCCTATAATTTTAAGGGGCGGAGAGAAAGTCTGATATGAGCTATTGAACTCCATTCGGAGTCGAATGACGGGCACTTCATGATTAATCCTCTCATCTTCGTCGACAGTGAGTTCATTCGTAATGCAAACCCTGGTCGCATCATTATTATTAATTTCAGGCACGTGCTTGGCCCGCATATTTTCAAGTTCATTAACCAACGACAGGCATTATGATAATTCAGGGGGCTTTGGTGGAGGCCACCATCACCTAAGCTCCCAGTGTCACCAAGGCAGCCATGCAAGAATTAATGCTGAATATATGAGGGCCAATATTTTCACCAAAGAGGGCTACGCGTTTCGCATCATCCAACTGCATCGCGACATACAGGGACAACTGAAAATAGATAACCCGCTGGCGATGTTATTTACACTACAGAGCCTGTTTTGGGTGAACCAGATGATATGTCAGTGGCAGCGATCTCATTACAAAGAGGAAATGATGCCAGATATGGCATAAGAGCTTTATAAATAGGCGAAGTGAGGGTGTTTTTCGTAAAAACAGACCCAAACAGTCATAGTGTTAAACGACGAGCCAGCTGGGGAAAATCAACTGCTTGTTCTTACCCCCTAACAGTAAGAGAAAATGAATCATGGCAATTCTTGACCTGTTGCGTGTATTGCTGCCGGGACGTTTTTTCTGAAAAACCATGCTGTAGTGGCGTGATACTTGGCGCAATAGGGTACTGAAACATTAATCAGCAGTGTGAAGTGGGTTTGCTTCTTTTGTTGCCAGATCGAGAAAGGCTCGCATGGCAGGGGTGACACTCTGCTGGCGGGTAAGAAAAACGGTGGTGCCTGCGTCGAGCTGCTCCAGAGGCTGACAGACCAGATCCGAAAGCTGGCTGGCGGAGTGGGCGAGACCGGCACTGACGATGGCCCAGCCCAGCCGATGGCGCACTGCGCTCACCAGATGGAACAGGGAGTCGGTCTCCAGCACTACGTTGAGCGGGATCCCCGCTCGCTCTGCCGCGAGATCCAGATAGTTGCGAAACTGCATGGTGCGGCTCGGCAATACCAGCGGCTGCTGTCGCAGGCTGGCGAGGGTCATGGGGGCATCTGAGGGGAGGGGCGTTGCTGCGCTGCGGTGCATCAGCACTGCCATCCGGTTTTGCCCCTGCGGGTAGATGTGAAAGGTCCGCTTGTTGGGATCGCCGGAGGGGACGTCAAACCCCAGCCCGATATCGCACTGATGGAGCGCCAGTTGTGACAGCAGGGCTTCATTGCTCAGCACCGACAGACGAATGACGATATCAGGATAACGCTGCTTGCACCTGGCGATAAACGGCATGATGTCGACATTGGATTGCGGCACTATGCCGATGCGCAAGGTACCGGACAGCTCGCCATGAAACAGCGCGAGCTCCTGTTTTAGCGCCTCCTGCTCCAGCAACATCCGCTCGGCGTACTGGCGCACCAGCTCGCCTGCCTCGGTCAAGGCGACAAACTGGCTGGTTCGCAGTACCAGATCCGTACCGAGGTTTTTTTCCAGCGCCGTGATGCTGGCCGACAGGGTGGGCTGGGTGATGTGGCAGGCTTTGGCTGCCTTGGCAAAATGGCGATGCTTGGCCAGTTCGTGAAAATAGTGCAGTTGCTTGATGTTCATGGCGATCTTGCGGGTGAGTGGGAGGCGTTGTTGCCAAAATTAATCAATTGAAAAATCTTCGTCAATAGAATGAATCTATCAGGAGATAGATTTAATTCATTGGTTTTGCCTGGCCGTGCTCTTTAAACTTGAATGCGGATTACATTTTTAGGCCAACCTTTCATGCCTGCGCCCTGCTCAGTCGGCACCCCTGCCAATCCACCTGCCTTGCCTTCGCTCGATCATCTGGTGGAGGAGGTGGCGGTTTCCATCAATATCAATGGCATCAACCATGCGGTGATGATGGCGACGCCGGACGATCTCGACGATTTTGCCATCGGTTTTCTGTTCTGCGAGTCGATCATTGAGCACAACCACGATGTGCACGATATTCGGGTCGCCTCCGCTGAACATGGCTTTGTGCTGGATGTGACCATTGCCAATCGTTGTATGGCGCAGCTACAACTGCGTCGGCGCAGGCTGACCGGCGTCACCGGCTGTGGCATCTGTGGTGTGGAGGCCGTCGAGCAGGCGTTTCCCCCCTTGCCATCTCTGCCGCTCACCCCACCGCTTGATGGCGGCTTGCTGGCAGGCCTGCGCCCGCAGATCACCCGGTGGCAGCTCAAGGGTCAGCAGTACGGCGCCCTGCATGCGGCGCTGGCGCTGGATGCCGAGGGCCGGATCCTGCACTGTCGGGAAGATATCGGGCGCCACAATGCCCTCGACAAGCTGATCGGCCTGCTGCTGCGTCAGCACAGTGCGTGCGACACCCTGGTGGTAACCAGTCGCTGCGGCAGCGAGCTGGTGCAAAAAGCCGCCCGCTTCGGTGCCCGCCATCTCATCTGTCTGGCATCGCCCAGCCAGCTGGCGGTCAGGCTGGCCCTCAAATACAACCTCAACGTCGTTCATATTCCCAAGTTTGATGCCCCGGTCAGCTACTCCAGCTATCGCCCGGCGGATCCCATCGGAGAGTGCCATGAGTCATATTGAAAAGCCTGCCAAAGCAGGCGGTTTTTCGTCCCTGCAGTCCACCATGAAGCAGGTGTTGCGCAGCCAGAAGACCCGTCAGAACATCAAGAATCTGTTGCGGGTCAATCAGACCGATGGCTTCGACTGCCCTGGCTGCGCCTGGGGTGACAACGATCACGGCGCCTTCCAGTTCTGCGAAAACGGTGCCAAGGCGGTGGCGTGGGAGTCCACCGGCAAGACGGTGGGGGCCGAGTTTTTCGCGGCCCACTCGGTACGCCAACTGGCCAGCCAGAGCGACTACTGGCTGGAGTATCAGGGGCGGCTGACCGAGCCGATGCGCTACAACCCGGCGACCGATCACTACGAGCCGATAAGCTGGGACGACGCCTTCGCCCTGATTGCCGATACCCTCAAGGGGCTTGCCAGCCCGGACGAGGTGGAGTTCTACACCTCTGGGCGTGCCAGCAACGAGGCTTCTTATCTATATCAGCTGTTTGGCCGCCTGTTTGGTACCAACAACTTCCCCGACTGCTCCAACATGTGCCACGAGGCGAGCGGGTTGGCGCTGATCCAGTCGGTCGGTATCGGCAAGGGCACCGTGGTGCTGGATGACTTCGATCAGGCTGATGCGGTGTTCGTCTATGGCCAGAACCCGGGCACCAACCACCCGCGCATGATGAATGCCCTGCGTAAAGCGGCGCGCAATGGCTGCAAGATCGTCAGCTTCAACAACTTGAAAGAGGTGGCCCTCGAGCGCTTCGCCAGCCCGCAGAGCCCGCTCGAGCTGTTGACCCCGGCGGCCACCACCATCAGCCACCAATACCTGACACCCAAACTGGGCGGCGACATGGCCGCCATACGCGGTATGGCCAAGTACATGTTGGAAGAGGCGCCACAGGTGGTGGATCGCGACTTTATCGCCCGCCACACCCACCATTTTGACGAGTACGAGGCGCAGGTGCGCGCCACTGGCTGGGCCGAGATCGAACGGCAATCCGGCCTGACTCGCGCCGAGATCGTGCAGGCTGCCCGGGTCTTTGCCGCCAGCCGCAGCGTCATCAGCTGCTGGGCCATGGGGCTGACCCAGCATCTGCACTCGGTCGACACCATCCGCGAAATCGTCAACCTGCACCTGATGCGCGGCCAGATTGGCAAGCCGGGGGCGGGGCTCTGTCCGGTACGGGGCCACAGCAACGTGCAGGGCAACCGCACCATGGGGATCAACGAGAAGCCGACAGCGGCCTTTATCGACCGGCTCGAACGTCACCTGCGGGTGAGCCTGCCGCGGGCCCGCGGTCACAATGTCTATGAGGCGCTCAAGGCGCTGCATGAGGGCAAGAGCAAGGTGCTCATCTGTCTGGGCGGCAACTTGGCGGCAGCGGCGCCCGATACCGACTTTACCTATCGGGCGATGAAGCAGGCCGAGCTCAACGTGCAGATCAGCACCAAGCTCAACCGCAGCCATCTGCAGGTGGGCAAGGCGGCGTTGATCCTGCCCTGCCTTGGCCGCACCGAGCTCGATATCCAGCGCACCGGCAACCAGAAAATAACGGTGGAGGACACCTTCAGCATGGTGCACGCCTCGACCGGTGCGGCCGAGCCGGTGTCGCCGCACTGCCTCTCCGAGACCGACATAGTCGCGCGGATGGCTCATGCCACCGTGGGCAGCGAGCGAGTCGACTGGCTGGCCCTGCGCGATGACTATGGCCGCATCCGTGATCTCATCGAGCAGACCATCGCCGGTTTTGCCGATTTCAATGCCCGCATCCAGCAGCCGTGCGGTTTTCATCTGGACAACTCCGCGGCGCTACTGACCTGGAATACCGCCAGCGGCAGCGCCGAGTTTCGTGCCAGCACCCTGCCGCACTCGGTGCTGCCGGAGTGTACCCGCCATGCCGAACAGATGGTGGATCAGCCGGTGTTGCTGCTGCAGAGCCTGCGCTCCCACGATCAGTACAACACCACCATCTACGGCATGGATGACCGCTATCGCGGCATCAAGGGTCAGCGCAACGTGGTGTTCATGAACGAGGCGGATGCCCGCCAGCTTGGCTTTGCCGAAGGGGATCGGGTCGACATGGCGGCCATCTGCAACGACGGGCGCGAGCGGATTGTTACCGGATTCAACGTGGTGATCTATGAGATTCCGCAGGGCAATATCGCGGCCTACTATCCCGAAACCAACCCGCTGGTGCCCATCGACAGCATAGGGGAGGGCTCGTTCACCCCGACCTCAAAGTCCATCCCGGTGCTGGTGACCGCCACCCGTCAGCAGGACAATCTGCTGCTGATATAGACAGAGCCATGGTTTGACGTACCAGCAGCTCGGCCGGGCAACCCTGTTCACGCTGCTGGCCAGAGCGGAAAATGAAAGGGCTCGTACTGTGGGGCATGTCCATACTGGCCAGTACGATGCAAGCCTGAGGGTCGTACAAACAACAACGCCGCATAAAATATGCGGCGTTGTTGTTTGCGAGATCTGGTGCCGGTAAGAGGAGTCGAACCTACGACCTTCGCATTACGAAGTCAATAAACTCACGTTTAATCCTGTCTTGATAAATCCAACAAATAAATGCATTTACATTAAATTCAATGACTTAAATATACGTCAAATTCACTCTTGTCCAACGACATACAACCCTATACGATGCCAAATGTGGTACCCCATGTGGTACCCCATGTGGTACCCCATGTGGTACCCCAATACGAGGTTTTAGGATGATTTCTCAAGATCGACAAGTCGCGGCAGCAGAGCTTAAAGAAGGTGCAACCGCAACCCGATTTGCTATCAGCTCTAAACATGGTAACGGGTTATCACTCGAGGTTCGGGCCGGTAAGCAAAAACGCTTCGTGTATAGATTTAGGCTACTTGGCAAGCAACAAACCATGGTACTTGGACTATACCCTGCGATGGGACTTGCTCAAGCTCGTGAACGACATTGTGTTGCGGTGGGGCAAGTCAAACAGGGCATCGATCCCCGTCAGGTTGTTGCAGAAGCTAAACAAAAGAACGAACAGATGCTCGTGCTTGATGAACTGTTTGAGCAATGGCTTAGCCACAAAGCCAGCGTAAAACGCCGTGATGGCGTTCGATCAGAGATTAGCCTTCGAACCGTCACTGATTATCGTCGAATCTACCAAACACACTTGCAAAAGGTCCTTGGTAAATATCGAGTTTGCGATATCACCATGGCCGTCCTCCACCAACACTATCAGAAGCTACAGAAGGTCTCTCTGGAAGGGCTTCGCAAAGCAATGGGGATAATGAACCAGGTGATGGAGGAGGCTATGCGACGACAGCTTATCGAGATGAGCCCCACGTTGGCACTCAAACCCAAAGTTTACAATGCGACCCCCAATCCACCTCGAGAGCGTTGGCTACCAATCTCTGAATTACGAGCCTTGTGGCATGCATTAGAAGAGGGCGTTGAAGGTGGCGGAGCGTTAACAGCTGGTGGCCGTGGCATTGCTACGACTTCTGTTCTTTCTGGAAGTGTCGCCAATGCAATTAAAATCGTCATATTGAGCGCGGTTCGTCGAGGTGAAGTGATATCGATGCAGTGGGCACACTTGGATGGTGATCGCTGGACGATTCCGGAAACCAAAAATGGGCGCCCGCATGTGGTGACCTTGTCGCCTTTGGCTCAGGAAATCATTTCAGAGCAGCGAATGATAACCTCCTCTACCAGTCCATATGTGTTCGAATCGACGACGAAGCTGGGTCATGCCATCACAGGTGACGCACTTATGCGCGCCCTTGACCGGCTACAAAAGCGTAAGCTGGCTGAACTTGAGCCTTTTAGCGTACACGACCTGCGGCGCAGTGTTGCAAACTGCTGTGGAATTGAACTTGGTGCAGGACCTCTAGAGATAGAGCATATGCTGAACCACCAGATCAGTGACAAACTCCTGCGAACTTATCAGGCGGGTGCTTTACGTAACCCTGAAAAACTGAGGAGTTTATTTCTTCGGTGGGGGGATATTGTGAAACATCAAATAGCCCAACATGAAGTAGAAAAATCACCTGATGTTATGGGGAACGTAATCCAAGGGACATTCGGTAAACGTTGAGTTTTCAGCGCAATCAGACCTAAGAAGGAAGCGGCCGATGGCCGCTTCCTTCTATGTTCTTTTTTTTGCGAGCCAGATATCAAAGAGTATTTACATGAGGTGTGAGGCCCCTATGCAACAACATAGTCAAGAAGCACACAACAGCGCAGTGTAGGGCTAGTTCTTGTTCGCGGACAGTTACTATCTGGATTATATCTAATCGCCTGTACTAAAATGCCCACTTTCTCAAACTGAACACTTCGAATAAAACCAGATATGGTTCTGATGAACAGGCAAATGGGCCAGACCGAAGTAATACAGTTTTCCACAAATAAAATATGAAGCTTTTATGCGTTTATTGATTTGGTTGGCCATATGCTTGTCTCTCACGGGATGCGCAACAATAACATCAAGAATGGGAAAAGATTCAACTTGGGGCCACCCTTACTCCAGTGTTAAGACAGCGGTGGATAATGGTGAAGAGTGCATGGTTATATCCGTGTTGGCAGCCCCCCTTTTGCTACTATTTACCATCCCGTTGACACTAGTGGATATAGGGTTCTCGCTGCTCGTGGATACATTCATGCTGCCTGCAGATCTAGTGATCACCCCCAACAATCCCAAGCTCCGTACACCGCGTCCTATGCTCTGCCGATATGACTACAAGATTTGAGCGTGAATACGCCCAACAAAAAGTACCAAGCAGTTTTTTGTTGGGCGCCAGTTTGCCCCAAAGAATACAATTCCACTACCGTGGACTGTATTCTTTGGGGCCTTTTGGAGGCCAGCGGTTCTGCCTTATTTAGCGTCCAATCCGATAGGTCACCTTCTGCTATATGGTTACCTCGTGCACGAATCCGGCTGCTTCCTTCTATGTTCTTTTTTTAGCTTTTCTTAGCCGTTGATGACATCTTGCCAAACCAGTACTCAGAGAGTTTCTGTGCTTGTTTGACTTCCGGTTTGGTCATTTCTGCTTCCAACTCGTCACGGGCCTTCACCGCCTCCGGCATCCCTTCAGTGGCAGCCAATGAGAGCCAGGCGTAGGCATGCACCCGGTTACGAGGAGCCCCCAGTCCCTCTTCACGCATAGTCCCCATACGGTATTGAGCCATCCGGTCACCTTGCTGGGCCGCCAGGCGATACTGCTTGAGAGCCAGCGCGTAATCTTCTTTGCCCCCCTGACCGAGACGCAACATCTCACCGTAGGTGTACTGCGCGACAATGTGCCCTTGTTGGGCTGCCTCGGCATAACTGGCTCTGGCCTGCTCCAGTTCACCTTGTTTATGCTGTAGCTCCGCCAGTTCGAACAACGCATGGGTTACGCCACCGTCAGCAGCCTTCTCTAACCAGTAGACCTGCTGCTCCCGGTCTACCTGCTGCAAGCTCAGTTGGTACTCGGCTTCATGGGAACCGTGCCCTGCAGCCAGCTCCAGCCAGTAACGTCCCAAGGCCGGGTCTGCTGCGACCTTTTCTCCCGCCAGATAAGCCATGCCAAGCCAGAGTTCGGCTTCGGCAGAACCCGCATTGGCAGCCCGTTGATACGCTGCGAACGCATGGGTGGGGGCGGCCTGCCTGGCTTGCTGTAACAAAGCGTCCGGTTGCTGCTGAGCAGCCGCTTTGTCATTCCAGCGTTGGGCAAGATCCGGCCGCTTTGCAGCCCCTTTACTTTGTGCATAGCGCTCGCCCAGCAGGTACTGGGCATCACGGTTGCCAAGCTCTGCAGACCGCTCAAGCCACTTGACGGCGTCCGTATCGGCCCCCGGTTGTGTGCTGTACCACCGGGCCAGGATCAACTGAGCTTCAGCATGATCCTGCTTGGCAGACTGCTCGAACCAATCGAGGCATTCGCTCACCAGCTTGCCTTGATGCTGCTCCTGACACATCAGCCCCAGCCGATAGCTGGCATTGGTGTTGCCAAGACGAGCTGAACGCTGCCACCACTGTGTAGCAAGCACCGGACTTTTGGGCTCACCGAGCCCAGCTTGATACCAGTCACCCACTTGCCACGCGGCGTTGGCGCGGATCTGCTGATCGGCGGCCAAGGGGCCCGACTGCTTTGCCGCTTGCTGCATCCAGTGCATGGCGTTGGGGTAATCAGGTTGGCTGGCCAGACGTTTAGCCAGTTCATATTGGGCTCGGCCATCCCCCTGCTTTGCGGCTTGGGATAGCTCAGCATCAGTGAGTGACGCAGTGGAAGAACAGGCTGTAAGCATACTGGCTGCTAGCGCTAGCCATAAGGCTCGATGTGTCATGGAGAAAATCTTCGCAGAGTGGAAAAGTTACGGATGAGGCACTGCTTTATTGCAGGCTGATCCGTTATGCTACGCAGCCACCTGATGGACATAAAGCTGATGCGGCGCCTTCCCTGGCTATTAGCCCTTGTCTATCAGGTGGTTCAAGTACTAAACGATGAGCTCAACCTCGTAAAAAGTTAATCATCCTTGTCAACGTCTCAGAGTACATCAATGACGAGGCGGTGATCTGGTCACCACCATTCCCTTCAAGTCAGCATTCATTGGCAAGGCGCTTCACCCCATCACTAATTGCTCTCAATACAACAAGTTTTTGATTTCTCGTGGCTCTCTCACCTTGTAGGTTGATGCCAACGCCGTGAACAACTAGTTCTACCACGACCATCACGGACGACGGGGCCACCGACCAGATCATCCGTACCTTCCTGATGCTAAAGGGAATTTTCAACCTCACCTTGAGAGCTATACAAGGGTTGTTCGACTCCCAACTCGAGCTGATGAATGTACCGCTGTGTGCCCCGAGTCGCACCAGTTTGCCAAGCCCTCAATCGATAACTGTGAGATTAGGTGGAGATTGCGGCCTTAGATCCGGATTTTGATCAAGGCTAACTATAACGGCCAAGTTGGATAGGTAATGGCGCATGTGAGCGCGATAAACAAACTAAACGCCTTTGGTCTGCCAGTCAGAAAACCCCAAGAGTAACGGTCACTTGGAGCCAGGGCAGTTGTTTCTTGATGGTTGATTTAGGAAACAACGCCTCATTCACCCCAACTAGGTGGTCGAGGACATCGTAACGATAGTGGCAAGACAGAATATCGGGTACAGCTAGTGATGCATAACACTGTAATAGTCCCGGGTCTTTATGGTTACTTTTCATTTGTTATTCAAGAACGTCCGATTACGTTTCGCTAACCGAGCCTGCGGCCCTATATGTTCTGACTTTTTCCATGCTTAATTTACAATCCCTGGTAGAGCTTCTCTCAAAATCTCCAACTCATTCTTGTTTGCCTTAATCCAAATTTTTTTCAAGTTTGGCATCGAAGTCAATACATCTACTGTCTCTTTAGCCTTAATTACATTCGTTTCAACTAGATACAACGCAAAAATATTTTTATTTCCACGTAACTCGTCAATACTGGACAACTGTGGGTTCCCACTGAGATCTAGAACTCTTACGCTATCAAGCATTGTAATGATAGAACCAATATCTAATTTTTGACATTTATTTAAAGATAAGTAGCTTAAACCTTGAATATTCCCGGTAATCTCAGAGAGTTTGCTTGCATGGGTCACACTTAATGACTCTACTGAATTCGAGCATAAATCTATTGACTCCAATGAACGAACGATGGAGCAGTTCAATGAAATAGCCACATCTACTCTTACATTATCTATTTTAGAGTTAAATATGTTAACATGCTTAATTCCACCAACCAATTCAGATGATTTATTTTGCTCTAAATAACCTTTCCGAATGAATGCCCTTATGGCTTTCCAATCATCTCGCTGCCACTCGGAGTTATATACATAATCCAAAATCGGCAATATAGAATCGAAGGTAGGCAATGAACACTCCCACCTCTGCCACTCTGATACATTGTCTGGCGCCAACTTTATATATTTTTTAAAAGATGAAATGTCCATGCAGTCACTCAATTAAAGTAAGGGTTGTTGAAGTCAGGAAGTCCATCACTCCCAGTATATTTTTTCCATTTTTCCGGGGAAACAGCTCTAAAACCTGATGACTTATTCGGTAGCGGTATACCATTACTATCGAAACCGATACCCTGTTGTTCATAAAAACGTCTTACGCGTCTAGCGCCGTTTTCGCTTCTTCCTGGCGCATCAATCGGGGTAAATTCTACTTTAGAATCAGGAGCCAACCTACCATCCGCGATATGTTGATTCATACGTGTACCGTAGTCATTTGTCGATCCAGTGTATACATTACCGTTTGTATCAGTAAACCTATATATACCACTATCAGACGGCGCATCTTTACCTGAGTTGATCTTCGTTTCTGACTTGGCTCCAACGGATGGACATTGCGCCAGCCCCAGCGGATCCACCCATTCAAGCGGGTTACGTACATATCCCTGTGGCCTTAATCCTCCCGCAAAGCCTATCGGGTCTGATGAGATATACTGCCCCAACTCCGGGTCAAAGTAACGATGACGGTTGTAGTAGAGACCCGTCTCCTGGTCATAGAGCTGACCCTGATAGCGCAGCTCGCAGTAGATTTCTTCGTTCGCCGCATCTCCCAGGAAACGTCTGAGCTGTTGTGGTATCGCATCAGCGCGATGGTGACCCCACAGCAGCTGTTCACCCCGCCAGACAATATTTCCCTCTTCACTGCACAGCTCTCTAGCAGTGCCCGCCACGTCAGTCACGATATAGTGCAGACGCTCATCCTGTTCACCGGCTTCCCACTGGGCCAGTGGCCTGAAGCTCCCCGGCTCATACACCCACTGCACCTGCCGGGCGGCGTTGCCATCAGCTTGGTAACTTTGTTGTTGTACCAACTGGTCACCGTCCCAGCGGTAATGGACACGGGTGATCGCGGTGAGTTGGCTTACCTGACCTTCCCTCTCCTTGCCGATACGCCGACCAAAGGGGTCGTAGCGGTAACGCCAGCGACTGCCATCAGGCAGCATTACCCGCTGCAAGCGGTCGTGGGCATCCCATTGAAATTGCGAGGTCTGGGGCCGAAAGCCGGGCCGTGATACCACTTTTTCAGTTAGGCGACCGCATTTGTCATAGCGGTACTGATTTTGCCCAACCTGGCTGACTCGGCCCGCTTCGTCATACTGACGCAGCGGCTCGGCCTGTGCTTGCTTGCTGGATAACGGCTGCTCATCACTTGGCAGGATGTGGGAGAGCTCGCAGAGGTTCAGCTCGCTATCATAGCCAAATAGCCGGGCCTGACGCTCGTGGCCGCGCTTGCTGCGCTCGGCCACCACCTGGCCATTGCCATTTAACTTCCAGCCCTGTTCGCCCCAGTGGCTGTCCTTGATCCCAACCAGGCGGTCAAGGGCATCATATTGATAGTGGCGCGACAAGGTATCGGGCACTGTGCCTATGGCAGGCACCAAGGATTGAGAGAGCAAGAGCCCGGTGGCGCTCCACCCTTGTGTCAGGGCAAAGCCGGCCTCGCTCTGGCGCACCTGTTCACGTCCTTGCTGGTCGTGGGCAAAGTGCAGGGGCTGGCGGCTGCCCACGGTGAGCTGGGCCAGCCGCCCTTGCTCCCAATCCAGACCTAGTGGTGCCAGCAAGCCGGTTATCGCCTCGCGCTGTCCAGCCTCACCATAACGGCTCTCTATCGTCTCGCCATTGACGCGCTCGCACACCACCCGCCCCAGCGTATCCCACTCGTATTCTACCACCGCATCTGCATTGCCGGCCCGCAGCAAACGACCGGCAGCGTCATAGGCAAAATGAGTCTCTCCCTCGCGCTCGCCATGCTCACGCAACGCTTCAACTCGGCTCAATCGCCCCAACGCATCGTAGTGATAGTGCAGCTCGGTGCTATCCGGCGCACGACGCAAGACAAGCTGTCCGGCCATATCGTAACGGTAGTCATAGCAGCGACCGTCGTAATGCACCTCTCTGGACACTCGGCCGCAGTGGTCAAATTCATACCGCCAGTTGCGCCCTTGGCTGTTGGTGACGCCGGCAAACTCGCTCTCGGCATTGTAGTGATAGCGGGTGGTAGCACCTAGTGGGTCGGTCACGCTTTGGAGATTGTCAAAGGCACTATAGGCAAGTTGATGTTGCTGACCCAAGGCATCGGTCAGTCGCACCAGATTGCCCTCGATATCGTAATCGAAGCGGCTCTCTGTGCCATCTTCATAGATGACCTTGCTTGGCTGTTGCTCGTTATGGCGATATTCCCAACGGCGTACCAAGGGCTGTTGGTCGCTCTGCTGATAACGGGCAACCAAACGGTCCTGCGGGTCATAGTCAAAGCGCCAGGGAGCACCCACTGCCGGCTCGTAGCGGGCCAGCAAGCCACGTGGGCTATATTGCCACTGGCTGCGCAGCCCGCTCGGGTCAGTCATAGCCGCAAGCAGTCCCTGAGGGGTGTATTCATGACCCCAGGTTTGCCCCAAAGGATTAGTCACCGTCTCAAGCTGACCCAGAGAGTTATAGCTGTATTGCCAAGGTTGGCCGAGCGGGTCGATATAGGCCTGCAGCCTGCCCGCCTCATCGTAACCATAACGGTGAGTTGTGCCATCGGGCAGAATAACCTGGGTGACTTGCCCCCATTCGTTACGCTCAAACTCGGTACGCTGGTCCAGCGGATTGACTAGTGCCGCCAACTGATTGTTCACCCACTCAAAGCGAGTCTCGCCACCATCCGGCTCACGGCGCAGTAAGATGTTGTTACGCTCATCCCTCACATAGGCGGTAACGCCACCAAAACCACTGTGGTAGTAACTGGTAAGATTGGCATCGTCATAACGGAAGTGGCCATTCCAATAGTTGTCGGCGCAGCGGTTGGCCAGACAGCGCCCCTGCGCATCGTATTCGTGCTCGACCCAAGTCTGGGCCAAGTCGCTCCAGCGAGTAAGCCACCCTTGCGGTGAATATTGATAATCAAAGCTGCGCCCGGCACCGGCCCGCACCTCAAGCAGCTCGCCATTGGTACCGTACTCATAACGTGAGAGCAGGCGCGGAGGGTCAACTTCCGACGTCACCAGGGTGAGCGCCCTGACATTGCGCCCCTGATGGCTGACTCGAATGTAGCGGCCATCGGCTAGCAGTACGCGTACCAACCGTCCCCGTTCCCATACCCAGCGCATGGTGTTGCCACAGGCATCGCTCATGGACGTCAGGTAGAGGTGGGGACCACGGGCATGCTCGAACCCATAACGACGACCATCCAAATGATGCAGTTGCAACAGACCTTCGGAGCGGGTCAGCCGCCACTCAGGGTTAGAGAGGCTTTGCGCCCACGCCCCCTCATCAGGCAGGGTAAAGAAGGCTTGGTTAAATTCACCATCGGTGAAGACAACCATGCCCTCTTGCAGCTCCAGTGACATGTCCCATTCCGTACGCCAGAGCGTACCCAGGATACCGGGACGGCGCTGCCCACCCGAGCGGTAGTAACGCGTCAACCCGACAGGCAACAGGCTGACCAGGCGCCAATCCTCCCGGCGTTCGAACACGAAACCGGTGGCCATATCGACCGGCTCACCTTTCCCTTGGCACGTTTTTGTGGAGGCGCAGTTATTGCCATCTGCCTGACCAGCTTGCGTTGTTTCGGTGGGTGGTTTATCGAGATCACCATCCCCCTTGTTGCGACCAGCATTGACACCCTCTGGCAGATCAGCACGCCCTTTAGCCCGTGGTGAGCCGGTGACTCGGGTGACCACCTTGCCAATAAATTCATCAAATTTTGCAGCTATATAGGCAAGTGCTGAGTCGTATTTTGCAGAGAGTTTCTCCAGCGCGTGGATAATCCCGGTAATTTGCTCCTTCATCATGGCAATCAGCCAGCGGTTGCTTGCCGGGTCTATCAGCATTTTCTTCAATGCCGCAATCACCTGCAGCAAGATGGCTTTGGCTTTTTGCCCATATGTCGTTATCTGGGAACGTAGCTCCGTCAGCCCTTTAATCAAGTTGCCATTAGACAGACTGCGAATGGTCTTGATGGCAAACTGAATTGACTTCCTATCGCCCAGTTTCAATGCCTTGATAATGGCCTTGCCACTGACCTTGATGGCATCACCAAAGCCGGGGATAACCCCAATCAAACACAGGGCTCCTCCCGCCAAGTGCAGATTGTCATCCAGCTTTGCCGGCTCCTTGTAGGAGACGTAACCCCACTCACCAATCGCATACAGGTCGATGACCTGACCGACCACAGGAACAAAACCCAGCAGTACTTCACACACCAAGAGCACCGCTTCATTGCTGCTGGCCTTATCACCCAGCTCGGCAGCGAGACTGTGGTGTATCTTGTTGACCGCCACTTTGAGCTCGCGGCTGCCCTTGTTAATTTTTTTATCCAGCGCCCAAAAACGCTTGTAAGCCTGGTTGTACTTATCCGGGACACTATTGAAAATTCCACCGAGCATGCCGACATCATCAACATCCACCTCATCTGCGTCACTGTCAGAGGCATCATACTCAATCAATCCTTGCTGACGCAGAATAAGAAACAGCGTGAAATATTCAGCGGCCAATGCTGCATGGGCGGGATTGGATTGAAAGACTGGGTTGTTTTGCAAGGTTTCTTGGGGTTTGAATTCATCACTCCCCTCTTCCATTAGCAACTCAAAAGGACCACAGCCCATGTCTTTTATCTTACAGAGCCCATTTTTATCCGTCTTGCCACTGATCTCTTTCTTATTACTGTCTGTCAGTACAAAAGGGGCATTAGGGACCGGCTTTCCATCGTCATAATGATAATGGATGATGACTTCACAGCCACACTTTACGCAACCGCCAGAAATGATGTTATCGGTCGAAAAGTTGTTTTTGGCAGCCTCATCGCTGGACATCAGGCTTGCTGTTTTATTTTTACTCATGAGCTCCTCAACCTATCCCTTATCCAATTCATGAAGTGCCTGTTCAAACAACCTATCCATGCGGTTTTGTTGCCCAATCAGTTCAGCCGGCTCAGCCATTATTTTTTTTGCCCAGGGAAGCGCCATAAAGCCCGCTGGCATTTCCAGTTTTAAACTCAAGAAGCGAATAACATCCTGCTGGTTTTTGAATCCATTGGAGATAGCCTCTCGCTCACCCTCTTTGACGAAAGAGAACAATTGCTCTGGTTGCCACCCTTTAACCACTTGATGATGCGCCTGGATATGCGCGACATAGTCATCGTGTGCAACTCGATCTGACAGCGAGTTCAATGCAGTCCACTGTGCAGGTGATAACTGCTGCGGAGCACGCCCAGCGAGGTCATGTTCGACCCGTTCAATGAGCTGGAGATATTCACAACCGCCCTCCGGTAACACATCGATAAACTTGGCGATAGGGCCAAACAGTGCAGTGGCTTCGGCAGGAGAGCTTGCCATCAAGAGGGGCTTGGCCACCTGCCAGTCACTGAGCCGCAATATGGCGGTCTCATGTTCAGGTGTATCTATCCAGGACCACTGCCGCAGATGTGCCAGCAATGCTTGCAACTGCTGAAGCGGCGTATAGGCCAGCATGAACCAGTCGAGCTGAAACATCAGGCCCCATCCGGGTTGATGGGTGACAAGGCGCTGAAGCTCTAGCCAATTTTGTCGATGAACAGGGATGAGATAGGGGGAGATAGTGCTATGCAGCTTTCCCGTCGCCCCCCAATACAGTCTGGTTTGCTCAAGGCTACCGCCCCATTTTTCTGCCAAGCCCGGCACTACCTCATTGATGGCCGCTTCGGCAAACATAAACAGACCTTGCCCATCAAGCAGCTGTTGCCAGTCATCATCCCGATGCTTGCCAGATATCATCACCTTGCTTGCGTTCACACCTTACGCTCCTTTATCGTCTACCAGACCAAACAGCCATTCACATCGATGGAAATGGGCCCGTGAATCACTGACCAGCGCTGTATCCATCTTGAATTTTTTAATGGCCATCGATAACGAATAGTGAGAAACCAATTTAATAAACTGAGGGTGCCGATAATAATCTGAACCTATAATCCAGCGATGCGCCGACCAGGACTCCCACTCATTCTCCGATGCAGAGGGATATAACTCCCTTGCCAACGCAATACCGCTGATAAAGCGTCGTTCCAGCCACTCAATACTCAACTCAAAGGGATAATACTCGCTGGCTCGGACAAACAGGGTCCTTGCCAAATATTGATAGCGAGCCTGATTGGTCAGCACTCGATAACTCTCGGTACTCAGTCTGTTCTCATACCCTTTTGATGGCAGGTTGGTATACGAGGTTGACTCTCCGAGACATTCAAATTGCAACGTTGAATAACTTGCATCGACCACCTCAGGTACATACATCGCCAGAAATGGCGATTCAAACTGCTGTCTTGTTGGCAAGTCAGCCATTGCTAGCCATGTCTTTAGCAGGGTGGGTTCGTGAAAGGGGAAAAAGACATGTCGTCCATCCGGGTAAACACAGGCATGGCGAGCAATGCAAGCTTGCCGAACCTCATCGATGCCGGCTGTTGTCGTCAGCAGCACAATACCCACGTCAGGGTAACGTTCATGAGACAACAGCCACAACAGCAGACTTTCCGTGGCTGCACCTTCTTCGATAAAGAGCAGCAGTAACTCAGAATCTGGATAGCACTGTACATCATGTTCATTGGACAATAAGCGCCAATCCTCTGAACATCTATGATGTAACGACTTCCAGTAATCAACGCCACCATCAAACTGACTTATATCAATGACGACATATAGATTGGATGTCTCATCCCTGACAATATCGAATATAGGTAACGACATCGAAATGCCTATCTAGTTATTGCATTAACAGGACGTATTAAGCTCATTAGCACACGCCTACAGCATTGCGTTAAAAGTGCCGACTAGCATGACAGCAGAGCACGATGGACGTGATTAACAGAACAACATGTTTTTATGGTGAGGCAGTGGTCTGGGAATACCAGACCACTGCCTCACATCACTACACTTTTTCTCCGCGAGCCCAACGCTCACGCACTTCGGCAGGCGTCAGTGGTGGAAACTTAATACCTTTATCAACTAAGAACTGTTTTACCTTAATCGCCCAAGGATACTGAGGAGAGGACTTATCCATCAGTGACAAGCTATCTTCTACCGAGAAAGCCAAATCAGAACCCCCGCTGTCCCTCACCTTATAATCGGCACCATTCTGTAACAACCAATAGACAACCTCATACTTATCAATATATGCACCATATAGCGCGCTATTACGCCCAGGACCATCGGTCAGGTTAAGATCTGCACCACGCTCAGCCAATAGCTTGATATCAGCCCAACGCGCTTCACCGATAGCATTGAAAATGGCGGGTTCACCATTTCTGTCCAGAGAATTAGGATCACCTCCCGCATCTAAGACAACCTGAAGCAATTCAGGATATTTAGAACCTGCAACAGAACAAACAGCATTATCACCAAATCCATCTTTATAGTTGGGGTCTGCCCCCACTTTCAGGGCAAGTTCAACCGCTTTGTAGTCTTTGGTCTCAAGGATTAACCATAATAACGGGGTAATGCCCTCTTCATCTTGAATATTCAGGTCAACCCCCCGCTCAATCTGACGACGGGCTGCGGCTTCATCACCACGCTGGATAGCTTCCAGCACTTTCACTACCGGGGCGGGGAAAAACTCACTGGCTTGCATACTTTTTCCTCCCACTTGGCATGCCGATAACAAACCCAGCACTCCAATGCAGAGTACTTTTAAACGAGAAACCCATATCATTTTACTCCTCCAAGTTTGCTGGTAATGGTACCGATATCCTCACTCTTCTGCGCTTCAATCCCGGCAATCACTTGATCCATACCGTGGCGAGCTATGGGGTTTCCCCCTTGCGAGGGCAAGGGTAACATCTTGCCAGCAGCAGCAGGGAGTGCCCCACCTGCCAGCAGCAGGCTTCCCAAGGCACCACCAACAGCCGCCCCGCCCGAGCCCCCTATCGCACTGCCAATACCGGCAAACAGAGTGGGCACTGCCAGTTTCCCCACCCCTTGCGCCATGGTGAGCACCTCACCGTCCACCGCCTGGGTTGTAATCAGATCCCCTACCTTATCCAGTGGCAGACCCCCTTTGCGGCTGACTGTATTGGCATGTAACCCGGCCGCGTTGAATGTGTACCCAGGTAAGCCGGTAACACCGACTCCCGCGGAAGCCAATCCTCCCCCTAATGAATGCCCCACGGCAACCAACGGGGATGAGGGTGAAGCAACAGTCCGTTTGACCTGCCGCGCCAAATCCATCGCCTGATTGTATTGCTTAGTTTCCGAACCAATCCCCTGAGCCCCATTGGTCATCCAGTCCATTTTACCGGTCACCGCGTTGTTGGTGCCCCGATAGGTGAGCATGGTCTCGTTGTTGATGGAGGATTTGAACAAGGCGGCACCAAAACCACTCTTTTTATCGGTAAACACAGCCTTTTCCAGGCCGGGTATTTTTTTGGTATCTACCTGAGCAAGGCCAACAGGAGCAGCAAGCAGGTCTGTTCGCGCACCGCGAGTAAATTCATCCACGGCATAGACATACTGCGCAGCCTCAGCACGCAGGATACTGTCATTGTTAAAGCCCAGACGTTTACCTGCGTCCGCCAATCCCGGCACCTTGGCGGCACGCTCGGATAATTGTTTACGCGCCTGATAGCGCAGCTTACGCTGTGCTTCTGTCAAAGTTTTTTCCACCTCTGGCAAGGCGACGGGAGCTGCCCACTCAAGCAATGTTTGCCATGGCACCAACATGGGCGAGAGCGCCAACAAGGGCAGCCGCTTTTTGGCGGCTTGCTCGGCGCAGCTCTTGGCAGGGGATTGATAGGGGCTATCCCCAATGATCACATTGCCACTGCCTGCTGCAACAGAACCGCCACAGCCGATGGCATCACCCACCCTTGCCGCCGCCTTACCGTTGATAAACACATTGCCGGAGCCACCGGAGATGGCGCGACTGTGAATGCCATGGGGCATGTTGGGACAGGGGCAGGCATGGAGCAACACGGCATCACCTTTACGTGCAGCAGGCTTGCCATTAATGATGACATCACCACTACCTGCAATGATGGGGGTCGCCGGGAAACAACCATGACCGGCGCAGCTATCACCTAATCGAGCAGCACTTGGCATATCGGCTCCTTAGCGACGATCCGGCGCGTCCGGCAGGGTGGGCTTGTTGGGTGCTTCTGGTTCGATTGCGACCGGCGCAGTGCCGGCGCCGGGTGAGCCACCATCGTTGATCTTGACCACATTACCCGAGATGGTTACCCCAGATCCATCAAGCTTGATAAAACCACCGGGCCCTTTGATGGTTAGTGCTTGCCCCGCCTCCAGCACAATATCGGTGGCTTTGAGATAGCTGTCTGTGCCAACCACCACTCGCTGATGTGCCCCTACGACCAACTCTTCTCCACCAGAAATAGAGGTCTGGCGGCTACCATCCAGATGAGTGATCTCTCCCCCACCAATGAAGCGCTTGAATGAGGCCATGACTTTTTGCACAAAATGGCGGCCAATCAGTTGGTGATGATCCTGCCCAATTTGCTCAAAATCATCTTGAGCTACCGTGCGATGACTGTGACGGTCCACTCGCTGGAACTGATCCTGATTGACCGTCAGGTGCTGATCCAGTCCCACACTTTGACGATGAATGTGGTTGATGACGACGTCCATGTCCTTTTGGGCATGAATGTAGATCTGCTCTCTCGACGCTTCATCCTCAAAGCGCAGTTCATTAAATCCTTTGCCTTTATGCGTGTCTGTTCGCAGCAGCGTACGTGTCTTATGTTCGGGCAACACGTAGGGAGTTTGGTTTGTGGCGTGATAGGTACGACCGGTCACGATGGGCTGATCAGGATCGCCTTCTAAAAAGGAGACGATGACCTCATGACCAATACGGGGCACTGCCATCATGCCATATTGGCCGCCAGCCCAACCTTGGCTGACGCGTACCCAACAGGAACTCTGATCATTACTGGCACCGTATCTGTCCCATGGGAACTGCAGCTTGATCCGGCCATATTTATCGCAATAAATCTCTTCACCCGACGGGCCAACTACCGTGGCAATTTGGGGACCATCAACCATGGGTTTATGCGGTAAGAATGGTCGCCAAGTTTGTAGCGCTTTGACTACTGTGAACTCATTAGTAACAGTTGTGGCCCCATCGCCGCCTTCCTCTTCCAAGGCTTGAGGTTGTTTACCTGTATGGAGAATGCTGACGACTTGCCAATGGGTATTCAGGACAGCATTAGGATGCTCACTCAATGCAAAGGTCTGACCGGGTAACAACGCTGCACAGTTCGACTGACCTCGGCTCGCCATAGCATCGCTGCGCAACGCATCGAGCCGGTATTGGGTGAAGGATTTGCCACTGGGATCTTGCTTGAAACGCCCTGGGTAATCGAAGTGCTGATAAGTGTCACGCTGGTGCTCAAGTTCACTCCCCAGCTTTTTATGGGACAGGCCATACGCAGGGGTTTTAAAGCTGTAGTCCTTGAGTTCAACTTCAGCCTGGCGCACCGCTTCTCGATAGTGAAACTGGCGTACATAAGGCCCTTGCTCTAGCGAGCGGTTACCTAAATTGAAGAAGAGCGCGGGGCCATCGGTAAGCGCGGCAGCATCGTCTGCAAACACGAGACGATGCTTGCCTTGTTCGAACTCATGGAAATAAAACATCCCCTCTTCTGCTGCGAGGCGATTGATGAATTCAAGGTCGGACTCCCGGTACTGTACGCAGTACTCCCGCTGAGCATGGGCGTTTTTGAGTGCAAATGCGTAATCAGTGATGCCATGCTCCTGTAGCAAGGCCCCCATGATTTCTTCCGGTTTTTGTGCCTGGAAGATGCGGGCATTGTGACGCAGACCTAGTCGCCACAGGGCTGGTTTGACTTCCATGCTGTAGCGAGTACGCCGAAAACCACTGTCACCTTGCTCGAACTGGCTCACAACACCGTTAACACGTCGTTGCAACTCCCCGTTGTACCACACTAGCAGTTCGCATGGCTGATCCAGTACAGCGCCAAAATCGATATCAGGCTGGCTACTTGCCAGTTCCAGCGCAAGAGTGAACGGATCGCTTAACGCTTCATTCAATGTAAAACTGGCCACCACAAAGGTAGTGCCTGGCAGCGCACCCACCTTGACAGTGAATTGCAATCCGGTCTGATTAGCCATGATATCTCCCTAATACCTCTCCAAACGCCGCCTGAAACCTGTCAAAACACCACGCTACCGCCCTCTCCGGTCCATATATGGCAACCAAAGATAAGTAACATGACGGGTAATATGTTGATTGTGTCTGCATAACAGGACACCCCTTATTGCTTTGCCATCACTCCGCATTCACTACCACGACACCAATTTTTGGGCAGGGGGATGGCAAAACATAAAAGCTCCGGTAGCCACAGACTGACCGGAGAAAAAACGGGATAAAAGGCCGGTTACACGCCGGCCACAGAATACATACAAGGAATAGCAAAGTAAGAATGTGAGGCTTACGACTCGAGCGGCGCACGCCAGTCGTCAGAACCAGAGGTACCGGCAACAGTGTGCTCCCAGTCAATCTTGCGATACGCCAAAGAGACCTGGATAAGCTGGGTGAAATCAGACTTTGCAGGGTCTTGGCAGTGCGGCATCTGGCAGTCGATGTCGACGATGGTGGCGTCGGTCAGCACGGTAGAGAAGAAGTGCTCCTGCTTGCCCTCAACAGAGGTGCGATACCACTTCAGAGTCACTTTCGGCAGCATCTCGCCGGAGGCCAGGGAGTTGTACATCAGTGGTACGGCTTTGTTCAGCGCAACGGTGAACTTGAACGGCTTGTGGACACGCTGACCTGCAGGCTGACCGGATTGCGGGTCAGTCGGTACGGTAACTTGGTGATTGAACTCTTGTACCAGCATCTCGTCTTCGTGGCCTTGCACGAAGATGTTGCCGACGGAATCGGAGGTGAAAGCACTGGCAGTGATGTTGCCCTGGGTTTTACCTTCGATGCTGATATAACATGGAGTTGGCATGTGTATGCTCCTAAATGGATTGGTGAAATGAGTTAGCACTCGACCAAAACCATTAGCAGCGACCATGCCACTTTATTTATTCATTATTTATCAGAAAGTTACAACACCCATCACGACTCCACTTCAAATCAGCAGCAAGATATTGCGCTGCACAGGCCATTACACCAGCAAAGATTGCATTCGCAGTATTAAAGCTCGCTATTTGCGCAACATGTTGCGCCATTTGGAGCTATTGGCCATCTTCATCCACGTTCCCCACTAGCGCATTGTCGATATTAAGCCTTACCAGCCCCTGCTTGAGCGCCCAGGATATCGCCTGGCTTTTACTACTCGCCCCCAGCTTCTCGACAACACGATTGAGGTGGAAAGTCACGGTCCGGGGGGTGATGCCCAGTATCTGGGCTATATCACTGACTTGCTTGCCCTCCGCCGCCCACTGACACACCTCCAGCTCCCGTAGACTCAGCACCTCCCGACGAGGGATATCGGATAAGCAGACCCGAACAACCGCTTCAAAGATGTGTACCGATAGCCAGCTCAACAATGGCGTTTCCGTCAGCCACTGGTGTTCTGGACGGGGTGTTCGGGTAATAAATGACAGCAACCCCACATGACCATTAGCCCCATGCCAGGGGAAGGTGATGCCATCGCGTAATCCCGCCTCATGGGCCTGCAGCATGACCTCTACACCAGCGGTATCCTGTTGCTCGCAACATTCCTTGATTAGACTGGCCCACAGAAACGGCATGCTCTGAGTCATCCCTTTGCGTACCACCGGGTCTACCGCGAAGAAGTGCTGCGCATCATAGGCCTGCACCCACTGGGCAGGACAGCCATTGAAGATACGCACCTCGGGGCGCTGGATAGAGCTTGGTGAGATGAACCCCAGCCGGAAATGGTCAAAACCCATCTGCTGGCTGAGGGTGCGCAACAGCGTGACGATGGTGTGCTCGTCAGTTGCCGTATCGAACTGGGTGATGAACGTCAGTGCGTCGGCAGTATTGAGGAAATGAAGCGGGGTGGTGGTCAAGCATTCAGCTTACAAGCGATAAAACGTACTAAATATTACCAACAATCAATCAGATGGCGCAATCTATCATCTGCTAATGATAGATAAGGCCGCATCAATACTCGATGCGGCCCATACGTTCAGGTGAGGAACTCGTCCAGCTGATTGCCTTGCTCGAGCTGCTCAGCCAGGAATTTGGGCGTGCGACCCTGACCGGTCCAAGTTTTCTCTACACCATTCTCGACATAACGGTACTTCGGGGGACGAGGAGCCCGTTTAGCTTTAACCGCACTGGTCGATGTGGAAGGAGCACTACCGACCAACTCAGCCGGATCAATCCCCGCATCAGCCAATATCGCTTGGAACTCAGCCAGCTTTTGTTGGTGCTCAGCTTGGGCGGCTTGTTCTTTCTCTGCCTGCTCCAACCGTTCCAGATAAACAAGCTCAATCTTTTCGTGTGATTCTTTTACCTGCTCCAGAGATAACTCACGCAGTGCTGCCCGCAAACTGTGCACATTCATTAACACCTTAAAAAACTCACTCATTGAATATCCTCATATTTTTCTGAAAAGAATCAACATTAAAAATACTGCAATGACAAACAGCCACTAATCGCAATTAAAATGAAAGTTGATGCCAGCTAAACTGGTATCAACTTTCATTGTTTGCATCTTCTATCAGTTTCTCGATCAGAGCTGACTTTGTCAGTTTAAGACGCGTCGCCATATCATCTAGTTTTTTCTTCACATCATCATTAAGATAGAATGATGATGGTTTAATCGTCTCTCTTTTCATTCTGGTTTTTTGTTGTGATGCAGCTTTTTTGAATCTCATCATAAATAATGCTTGTCGGTCTGGGTTCGCGAACATGAGATCCCATGCGATTACAAGTTGACGCCCAATGAACTCTTTGGGGCCGTCCTTACAGGCCCATAGTGGCAATTGGTTATTAAATCCATTTGTTAATACGTACTCCCATGCCCACTTGTGCATATTCTGGTTCAGCTTAACCCACTGGACCATATCAGTGGAATCCTTTTGGGTTTCCCATATTTCTGCCATAGCGGCTAGGTGCTTTGATTTCTCTGAAATACTACAATCCCAACGATCAAAGAATCGAACAATATCGTTAAACCTATCTTTCTCATTGATGGATTGAGTTGAAATACATAACTGGTGAGACAATAGGCATCGCTCATGATAATTCTTATTTCGTGAAGTGTACATGTTAGGAGGCATGATTGGATTGAGCTTGGTAAGAGGTGAGAGCTTTAATTGTGACGTGCGACCGTCACGATAAGCAGCCTTATCAACTGAATACATGTGGAGCAGACTCCAAAAAAAGTCTATCGCTCGATCGTCTCTCTCTATAAATGAAAATTTTTCCCGGTCAAGCATAAAGGATGCTGAAGCATTGAGTAAGGCCTTGTAAAAGGCATCTGGATTGTTTTCAGGCGGTGGAATATCACCGCCATTATGTTCAATGTGATGAATGAGCTTTTTTAGTTTTACTGTATTTTTTACCGCCAACGCTATATCTTGCTGAAGAAAAAAATCTTTAGATTGCTTACTTTCAAACGCGTGAAAATCAGCATCCTTGTTAATTTTATAACAATAGTAAAAGTAGGCTACATCAATTGCTCTCTCGGCACTATTGCCATCCCACCCAATACCATTAACGAAAAATCCAACCATAATCTACCCCGTAGAAATCAAGCTAGGAAAGAGTGTGAATCTAGCAAAAATCAGGCTAATTTCAAGCGTTTTTCAGGTATCTATTTTATGGATTTAGTTGCGAATTCATAAGGCTTTCATGTTCAAGTTCACTTGATGAAGCTAGATGTGACTGACCATTCCTCTAGCTTGTTTATCTAAAGATACAGAGCATGGCATATCAAAGAGGGTCAGGGGGCCCTCAGGCTGGTGGGTGTGATAAATAAAATTGGGTTAGTGTTACCTCTATCTGCACACATTTGCGCGTGCCGTGAATAAGCCATGAGACATCGATGCTGAAACCAAACGCTTAAAAATTACTGCGTGGATTATCTACTGAGCAAAACCCAACCCTAACACTCAGGAGTACATCCATGAATAACCCCATCAAAGTCCTGCGCATTAAAGACCTCATCAGTAAAATCGGTATGGCGCGTTCTACCATATACGACCGCTTCAACCCAAAGTCGCCACGCTATGACAGTAGCTTTCCCAAACCCATCAAGCTGGGTTTGTCCGCTATTGGCTGGTTAGAGCATGAGGTTGACGCGTGGTTGGCCAACATAGCAACTCAGCGCTACCTCTAATTTATTTCTCTCTAATCCGCTCCATAAGTAGACATCAATTCTGATGGGTAGTAATTGACTGTCACATCTCTTTTGTTGCAATGCCCTCTATATATAGCGAATGACAAAAACACCCCGTAAATGCTTGGTCATCCAGACATTCCGTTTGGGTATTAATGTTATTTGATTTGCATCACTCATTATCCATTTAAAACACATGCCACTATTACCATCATCCTACATAGCCAGGTCTCCCAATAGACCTGGATAGTGACTATAGAGAAACACATATGCTTATCGATACACTAACCTTCATCGACACCCTGAATAAGTCCACTGTGCCATACATTCTTATTAAGCGAGATGGCACCTACAATAAATTAGCTAGAAAGTTTCAGCGCATCATGAACACCGTGACGGATCACTATTACGAATACAGGCAGCCTATATCTGCACACCCTTCAGTTGAGTTACTCTTGGAGCATCTCTATCCTTTTCGGAAATTAAATCTATTTGACCGAAATTTATCCCTGTCGGATATGCTCGCGTTAGCAGAGGAGATGGATGACGTTCTACGTGAGTTTATGATCAAACTGCACTCACCCCAGCACAATAAGCGCCTGTGTAATCTCAGGCGCGATGTGGCGCGTAATACGCAAACATATCGTCACTACATAAACGACTTGTTTGATATGCATGCCAAGTTGCTCGTTGTGAGAGTAGATATTCACTACGCTCAATCTATCAGTGCAGAGATATCATTAGAGGAGGCCATCTCTGATAGAGAGACTTACTTACGCCACGTAAAGCGAGAGTTTCCGCATCTGATTGGATTCATCTGGCGGATGGAGTACGGCAAAGGCCGAGGCTATCACCATCATCTGATGTTTATCTTCAATGGCGCCAAGCTTCGCAATGATATTCATCTTGGAAGGCAGCTCGGTGAGCTGTGGAAATCGCTCAGCCGTGAGCCCCGAACCTATTTCAACTGTAATGCTCGCAGAAATGAATACAAGCAATGGGAGACGGATGGGATAGGGATGGTGACCTATGACGATACACGCAAGCGGCAGTGTCTGCAGGACTATGCGCTGAGCTACTTGCTCAAGCATGACCCGCTGCTACTGGCGATGATGCAGGAGCGCCGTAATGGCATCGGCAGGATGCAGCTACCGACACAGCGTGGGCGCGGTGGTAGGCCAAGGATCCACCGTACCGAGTAATCGTCGGGGCCGTCCACGCATCCGCCGTTTAGGGTTGCCGGTGCTGATCTAGTTCGATTGAAAAAGATCTCAGATAGATATTATCAGGGGAGAGTAAACAGATATCGCGGTTAAGCTGCTTGGGAGCGTCATTGCGGCCTCCCAAGTTATCGGTCCTGGTATCGGCATCAGTTTGTCATCGATGCGCACTGTGAGCCATTAAGGCGCCAGTCGCGCCACCAGCTTATCAACTACCTCCAGCACCAGTGCTCTGTCAGCAGCCTTGAGCTTGGCCAACTGCTGGCTGAGCACAATGCCTTGTTCGGTAGGGCGGTTGCTGGTTTCACGCAGGAAGTCTGCCAGCTCACAGCCAAACAGCTGGGCGAGCTATGCCAATCGCACCACCGTCGGTACCACTTTTCCCCGCTCCATCCGGGAGACCGCTTCCATCCCGATATCCAGATGTTCTGCGACTTGCTCCTGGGTCAGCCCCGCTTGCTGGCGTTGGCGTCCAATCGCTTTACCTACGCTCTTGGCCAGTTCTTCAAAGTTGACGTCTGTCATAAGTCCTCCAGTCAGCACGTATGCTTGACCATGGACTCGTTGACATTAAGGGCGGTTTGAGTTGAGACTGGGCGCCATAGGTTGAGTTTGTTTGAATATATAGATTGAAATTGGAAAGGAGAGTCTTCTACACGGCATAAATTCCAACCCACTTTCTTCAGTGGCGCTTGGCTAACTGCCAACGCACTCGCTGACATTACCTGTATGACCCCGCTTACCCGAGAGGCCTGCCTCATCGGTCAGGCACCCTTTTGTCCTTTTCATGTTACAGGAGACCACACATGAAACGCTACCTTATCGCTGCTGCAGTGCTTGCTGCCTCAGCGGTTATCTATACCAGTGCCTCTGACGGCGCCAAGGCGTCACCGCCAGAATTCAAGCTCGACCTGTTCTACAACTCACTGGGCCGTCCCCAGTTACAGGTAACGTCCCTCAATGATGCAGTCACCATCAAGAAGATCCTCATCAACCGAGGAAAGTGTGTGGCAGTCGGCCCCTACGGAGTAGACCGCACGTTCCCGGTATCACTCAAGTACAGCCAGCGTACCCAGTTCTCCCTTATTCCGGGCACCTGCAACTTGCTCGAAGCCACCGTGTTCACCGACCAGGGTGAAGCGGCTTACACATTCCAATAGGAGATTCATCCATGCCATTAATTCTGCTGTGGGTAGGGCTGGCGTTACTGCTGGGCTTTGTTGCCGCCGGTAACGGACGCTCTTTTTGGGGGTGGTTCATTCTCGGGTTAATTATCGACCCTATTCTGGCTGGACTACTGTACTGGCTTATTTGCAAAGACTGATGGAGATAAACATGACGACACTGTTCACCCGGACACTACGAGTGGCCACGCTGGGGCTTCTGCTCAGCTGTTCGATGGTAACCTTCGCTACAGATGGAGCACTGGAGATTGAGACAAAAGTCCCTGCTAGCTTAAGCGGGAAGCTGAGCTACGCCAGCATGAAGTACTGGGTCGAGGTACCTGGGCAAGGGAATGTTGAGATATGGACCGATGATGAGGCTTACGCCGCCTTGATTGACCTGGTGGGAACACAAGTCTCGCTTGAGGGGGCCATGGTGACCTTCACCGATGGCAGTGTCTATTTTCAGCCCAAGCTGGCGAAAGCATCAGCCGGATTTACGGTGCGAAAAAATGACGAGGTGAACTTCGATGTGTTGCTCAATGGTGAGCGACTGACTCATCACGACAGTTATGCCGGTGTCGATGTGGCCCACCAGTTTGCGATACAGGGTGGTCAGGTTGCGCTGGTTGAACTGTTCAGCGGGGGAGTGGGGTGCCCCGTGCTCTACCAGTTGGTTGTGGCCAGACAAGATTCACCCACCATGATATCGACCGAGTTTGGGACCTGTAGCGACCTGGGCAAGCTGAGCCCCGAACCCAACGGCTTTACCCTCAATCTACCCGGCAACCCCAGCGAGCGCTGGGTATGGGATGCAAGTAGCCTGACGCTACGGAAGCAATCCTGACCACCAGCCACCACACACTCACCACCATCAGGGCACCTTCGGGTGCCCTGTGTGTTTATGCCGCATCTCGTTTAAGGAACTGTCCATGCCATTACCACAACCGGGGGACCACCTCGTTTCCCCCCGTACCGGTTACCAGCACCACGGCCTCTACCTGGGTGACCACCAGGTCATTCACTACCTGGGCTTCAGTGCCGGTGAACTGTCCGGCCAGATAACCATCACCTCCCTGGCTGAGTTTTGCCAAGAGCGCGATTACTACATCCAGCACCATGAGACTCGCGCCTACAACCGGGAGGAAAGCATGGACCGGGCTTACTCCCGCCTTGGGGAGGCGCACTACAGCACCCTCTTTAACAACTGCGAACACTTCGTGCTCTGGTGCATTGAGGGCTTTCACTACAGCAAGCAGATTAACCAGCTCATCGCCACTGGCTATATCGCCCATCAGGCTCTGCGCACCATGGCGAGGCAACCAGTTACCTCAGCACTCTCAGGAGCGGCCACCAGCAGTGCATTGAGCATATCGAGCAGCACTGTAGCGACCGCAGTCGCCGGTTCACTGCTCAGCACGACCGCAGCTCCCATCACACTCTCCCTCGTCGCCACTTATGGTCTTTACCGCGCCTGGCGCTGGTTCAGAGATTGACGGTTCTCACATTCGATACGAAAGGACACACCATGATGACCATGCCATTTCACCTGGCAGGGATGGCCCTGCCGATTTCACCTGAACTACCTGACTTGCTGCGCAACGTCGTGCGGGAACAACCGCTCGACCTCACCAATCTCTCGACCCTGACCTTCAACTTTCGCAGCCCCGGCTACAGTGCCGAAAAGGGTGGTGTCCATCCGGTAGAGCTGCGGCTTATTCGGGGATTACACGGCTGGGTCTTCGATTACATCACCGACTTCAGTTACCAAGGGCTGGGCCAGGATGCTGAGCTCTGCAAGGAACTCGACTTTAACCTCTCCTGCGACGAGCACTATCTGCAGGGCTGGGGACCACTGCCCGGCGTGGAAGCGCGGGAACTGTTTACCCTGTGGCAGAGCAATTTCATCACCTATGGCCAGCTGGGGTATTTCACCGTCACAGTCAGTGGGGAGTAGGAGGTGTGTGATGACTAACGAACTACCGCTCTCCCACTACTCACGCCAGTGGTTGGGGTTGGTAGCCGCCAAAGCCAAGCTGCAGCCAACTCGCCGGGGTGAGCGCTGGTTGCTGCACCTGACCCCTGGTAGCCCGAACGCCCGCACCGTCACGCTGCATCTGCGCTGGTCTGGCGTGCAGTGGCAACTGCTCTCCCTCACCAATGCCGAGGATTGGCACACCATGAGCCAGCCCGTGGATGAAATCTGCGTGGACCCCAAGCGTCGGTGTTTCTGGCGCTGCCAAGCAGGACCGGTTTCTCTCACCGAGCAACCACGTGTGTTGGCAAGTTTCCTGGCTGACCTGCAGCGCACCTGCACTAATCGCGGCTATACCGTGGAGAGTGACCCCTTACCCCAAGAGGAGGCACACGATGCCCAAACAACCGATAGTCGTTGAACTTGAAGCCATCAATCGGGAGGGTGAGACGCAGGTGGTGCGTGACAGTGGCCTGACGGTACAGGGCTACAGCGTTTACCTGCGCAGCGGCCTTGCCCTGGCCACTTGGGTCGCTGACTACGACACCATAGGGCCAGCCTACCAACTGACAGAATGGCTGAATGGCTGAGTATGGCACTCACTATCCCGCTCACTGTGCTGGTCTCCGGACCACTGATACCGGTACAGAGTGGCCCCGCAGCCACGGGCAACTGAACTACCCTCAAAGTGAACCAACAACCTCTCTACCTTTGACCCCGACATGCTTCCTGCGTGCCGGGGTTTTGTTTATTTGGAGAACCCCACATGCGTTACCACAAACTCAAAGCCGGGGAATGCCCCGGCACTTATGTCGTCACCGAACCGGTGACCGAGCAAGACCTGCTGCGCATCGCCAACCAGATTGCCCGCAAGCGTCTGGCCAAAGGCACCGCCATTACCAGCACCACGGACGCCGCTCTGCGGCTGCAAACTTTGCTGCAAGACCGGGAACACGAAGTGTTTGGGGCACTTTTCCTCGACTCCCAACATCGTGTCCTGGCCTTTGAGGAGCTGTTTCGCGGCACTCTCGATAGCGCCAGCATCTACCCACGGGAAGTGGTCAAGCGGGCCCTGATACTCAATTGCGGGGCCATCATCGCGGTCCATAATCACCCCAGCGGTGACCCGGAACCCAGCCACTCCGACAGGGTTTTTACCCAGGCCCTCAAGGAGGCATTGGCGCTGGTCGATGTCCGGTTGCTCGACCACCTGGTGGTTGGCGCTGAGGGCGTAGTCTCGCTGGCCGAGCGAGGCCTGCTATGAACATTCCCCCTGGCAAATCACACCTCACCGTCCTCGATATCCTCATCGAGTTGCGTTGCTGGCTTGCAGACAACGTCCAGATGCAGGCAGCGCCCGCTATCGTGACTCACCTGCCCAACGGTTACCAACTCACCCAGGCCGACTGTGTCGAAGCCATTGATGCGCTGCTGCATCAGCTACGCCATTAGCCAAGCCAAGAAGGGACAAACACAGTGCGATTACCTAACCCCTATTCCCTTGAGGAAGCGCTGGGCAAGCTGCGCTATGGCCTGGCAGCTACCTGCAACGAGGATGCGCTGGCGTTATTGGAGAAGGCGGTCACCCAAGCTGGTGACGATCAGATTTATGCCAAGCAGTTTGAAGAAGCTTTGCTGCTGGGCTCCACGGTCGAGATACGCGAGTGTCTCAGTTGCTTTGGAGACTACTTTGAGCGCTCCCGAGACAAACCGCCCTATTACCCGCACCACGACGCCGTCAACGGCATTGATTGTGCGCTCTACGCTACCCTGTTCGATGCCGCTCACCCAGAAGCCGAGCAGATGCACGAATAACACCAGCATCCCCAAACCCCGATCATCTGGTCCAGCACCATGATCTGGATATGCCGACACAACCCACAGGGCCACCTCACTGCAGGTGGCCTTTTTCATTTCAAGGAGTCATTCCCATGTCTGCCTTCATGATCGATCGTAAGGACTATCTGGCCTTTGCCGTGCAGTTACACCGCTTTTGCAATGCACCCATGCCGCCGCACTACACCCTTGAGTTGCTGCGCACCCTCTGGTGGATACCGCCAGCAGACACGACCAGTACCTGGACGTGGCGAGTAGACCGGATGGTACGACTGATGATGCTCGCCAACCGGCGGGCGGTCTGGCATCGCTATCAGCTGGGGCGTCAGCAGGACCACAAGGAACCACGCCAGCACCGCTCCACCAAGCTGAGTCTGCTTAAACCTGCCCACCGTTACCACCAGGCACTACTCACCGATGCCGAACTGGTAGCCCTGTACAAATTCACCTGCTGCGCCCTATACCAATCGAGCGAATGGAGCGGGAGCCCTGAACAGGCTCCCCGGCTGGTGAAGGTGATACAGCAGTTGCAACAGGCTCTCGCACAAGACGTGCTGACCCGACTGTCACTGTGGGAACAAGCCCCCTGGGGAGAGATGTGATGGCTCTCTCCATCACCCTGACAGTGACAAGCTCACCACCGAGATCAACCGCCCATATAGCCCAACGTATCGCCGATGACATGGCACATCTGCATCACCGTCTAGGGGATGGGGTCAGTGATGAACTGGGCATCAGTATCAGCTATCTGGTCGAACAGTTTGCGTTGTTGGCAGCCGCTTACCGTGCACCTGCAGAAAGGGAGAAATACCCATGATTGAGTTCAACGACAGCTTTAGCCAGGCCGCCGTGGCAGAGGCCATGTGTGCCCATCCAACACTTACCAAGCTCATCAGTCAGCAGTTGATGCAGCGGGGCTTTGCCTATGCTCACGATGTGGAGGGAAGGCGTATTGGCGGCCCACTGGTTGCACCCAACCCGGTACTGCACAAGACCATGCTCTTTGTCAGTCCACGGGATATGCGTGAACACCTGCCACGTGAGATTAACTTCGCCCGTTTCCGCTGCACCTGTAATGCTGCGGGTCAGCCGGTCGGCGAGTGGCAACGGGTGATAGTCGGGGCCTACATCAACCACGGCAGCAATGACGCGCCGGATTGGAGCAGCCACACATGACAACACCCACAGCATCACCAATAGCGCCAGAGAGTGCTACCGCCAGACTCAGAGCCCATATCGAGGAGTTCATTGCACTGGAGCTGACCCACAAGCTTGATGTGCAGCTGGCCAGCCTGGTGCGCTCCGGCGCACTGAACCTGGATAACTGGGACGGGGCAAATCTGGTTCTGCCCCGCACCGTGACCACCGCGCTGCTGGAGGCTGCTGCCGAGCGGGTGATTTGGCATAGCTACCGCCGCCGCTATGAGCGAGACATCAACCGCCTCAAGCAATTGCTGTAGACAATCCCCCCACTGTTGCACACCACAACCCCACGCAGCCCCTCACGCCGAGGGGCTGTTTGCATTTGAAGGAAGCCCAACCATGCACGACCTGCATGATTACAAAACCCTGTCCGCTCGGCAGATAACCACTGCCATCGGCCAGCTCAACCACAACACCGCACCGAAGATAATGACCCACCTGGCATTGCGGGCCCGACAGTCCCATCCGCTCGGTAATGGCCGCAGCAGAGCCAAGGCCCTCAAGCTGCTGCACCGGGTCAAAAAGGCCCACAACACGGGGCGTATCCCGCTCGAGCGCACAGCGACTGGTTGCCGCATCGACCGGGGTAGCCATCAGGCCGACCGTTACTACTACGACCGAATGCTGCTGGCCCAAGGCTGGCAGCAATACGACACCGAGGAAGATGCATGGTATTTCGGCATCTGGATTAACACCGAGAAGCTGGAGACCTTTACCTATGCCGAGGGGGATACCCACCATGTGATTGCGCCGAACGTTGAGGCCTTTCGCGCTGAATTGGCGCGGCTCTACCAGTACCACCCGCAAGCCCCGGCGTTTATCAGCATCGACCCAGAGGCTGGCATTGTGACCCACCATTTTGAAGCCAAACCGGAGGTGTGAAATGGCGAAAAACATCACCATCAAGGTGCCCGGCAAACATCCGCGAATCGGCGAGCTCACGACTTTCGAGCTCAAGGGGCAGCGCATGGATATCGACATCGGCGGCCAGGCCGTGCCCTTCCTTATTCACGGGAGGGGGATAGGGACGTCGCTCACCCATATCCCGAGTGGCTACCGCATCGCACTGCTCGGCGGCTGGCTCACCGCGGGTTAAGCAGTCCTTGAGAATAAGCCCAGCAGAACGGCCTGCGCCCAAATAGCCATAGACCGGCTGGTAGCCCAGTACGGCTCGCGGCACCTGCTGGACCGACTCAACTGCAAGTCGGTTATCAATTAGACGGCTGACTGCGCTCGTTGACGCCCGACTGTCTCGCTCATCAACAAACAACATAAAGGGCCAGCCCTATCAGGCTGGCCCTTTGCATCATTGGAGTCACCGAGCATGACCCGTCTTATCACCGGGCTCGAGGTGCATCACTATGCCCCCGAGCTTAACACGTTGCATCTGCGCAACCGGCAAACGTTACCAGCCCCCGGTATCACCACCATCAAAGAGGCCAAAGCCCGCCTGTTTAGGCGTTGGCAGCCGGGGCATCAGGTGACCATCACAGTGAGCCACCCCGACTACGTCAACTTCTCCCGGCTCTACCGGGGGCGACTGGCAAACCTGACAGACCTCCCAGAGCACCTGGCCAGACTACGCCAGCGCCACAACGTGCCCGGCACCATCATCGACATTCAAATGAGGTATCGCTAATCATGACCACAATCCACCCCACATGCTCTGCCACACACCATCCAGATCACCAGGCTCTCACACCGCTCCCCAGCATTTGCTGGGGTCTGCCGCGTGATATCTCTCCACGTTTTGGCGCTCGTCTGATACAGAGCCGCTACCGGCTCGATTTTCTATCCGATCGGGCCAGTCTGATAGGTGAATGGAGTGCGGTGCAGATAGACAAGCTCGACCTGGCTTTCCCTGAGATCATCAAGGCACTGGAAGCCAAGCTGCTGACCGGCTAACTGGATGCCAGCTCCAGCACTGCATCACTATTCAGCACGGCGGCTTTACCTGCGAAGCCGATACCCTTGGCAGCTACGGCTATGTCTACTTAGCCATTTACCCAGCGACCAACATGGGCGTCAATCCTGAGCGCAAGGCGTGACCACCAATCCGCTTGTGGTTACATTTTGGCACCTACTCATCCGTGATTATTGGGATAGGTCGTGGGGAAGGCCAATTCATGGCCTTCCCTTTGTTTTTTGTCCGCCAACTTGAGGCGTTGACCATTTCATCTCTGCAATAACAACGATGCTCAGTGATCGCCATTACGCGTTACATTACGCATAGTGCTGCGGGGTTCATTTGTATAAACTGCCCGCCAGATAATTGATAGACGACTGACGGGCCGGACTTTTTCTCGCCGATGCATCACCTTGGCTGCATCGCCTTCTGTTGACCCACCACCCTAGATTGGTCCCTGCTGCGCCCGCAAGGCTCGGCATGCGCCGTTCCGTCAGTCTGACAACTTGGCCCGCATCCTCACCTTGGCTTTCGCGCAGGTGAGCTGTGAAGGCAACACGCATTAACCGGAGAACCCCATGACCGACCCCAACGAGCTCAGCCAGGCGCTGCTGGCCGCCGTTCCTGAAGATGGCAGCAGCATCGGCAACCAAGCCTTGATGGAGACCCTTAAAGCCCAATTCAGCGACCTGACCGATGAGGCATTTACCGCCGCACGCGAGGGCCTGCTGGAACAGGGCGTATTGCGCAAGGGGCGCGGTCGGGGCGGCGCTGTGCTCCGGGTGTTGGAAGGTGAGGCCGCCGTGGCAGCACCACGCAAAGCGAAGGCCGGTGGCAAGGGCAAGCCAGCCAAGGATGCGCCGCAAGCTACCGGCATCGAGGGGCTGAAGAAGACCCTGTGGGCTGCCGCAGACAAGCTGCGTGCCGACATGGACGCCGCCGAGTACAAGCACATCGTGCTGGGCCTTATCTTCCTCAAGTACATCTCCGACTCCTTCGCCGCCCGTCGCGCTGAGCTGACCCGCCGCTTTGCCGATGAGAGCGACGAGTACTTTCTCTACGATTGTGACGATGAGCTGCTGGCCGAGGAGCTGGAAGACCGCGATTACTACCGTGAGGTGAATGCCTTCTGGGTACCGGAAGGAGCCCGTTGGGAGGGGCTGCGGGCCCATGCCAAGCAGGCCGATATCGGCAAGCGCATTGACGATGCGCTGACCCTGATCGAACAGGAGAACCCGCGCCTCAAGGGCATCCTCGACAAACGCTACGCCCGTGCCCAGTTGCCCGATGGCAAGCTCGGCGAACTGGTGGATCTGGTCTCCAAGATTGGCTTTGGCAGTGATGTCAGTGAAGCGCGCGACATCCTGGGGCAGGTCTACGAGTACTTCCTTGGCGAGTTTGCCAGTGCCGAGGGCAAGAAGGGGGGCCAGTTCTATACCCCGGCCAGCATCGTCAAGACGCTGGTGGCGGTACTTGCCCCCCATCATGGTCAGGTCTACGACCCCTGCTGCGGTTCAGGCGGCATGTTCGTGCAGTCGGAGAGGTTTATCGAAGCCCATGGCGGCAAGCTGGGTGATGTCTCCATCTACGGTCAGGAGTCGAACCCGACCACTTGGCGGCTGGCGGCGATGAACCTCGCCATCCAGGGGATGGACTACAACCTCGGGCGCGAAAACGGTGATACCTTCACCCGCAATCAGCACCCTGACTTGCGTGCCGACTTCGTGTTGGCCAACCCGCCGTTCAATATCAGCGACTGGTGGCATGGCAGCCTTGAGGGGGATCCGCGCTGGGTCTATGGCACACCACCTGCTGGCAACGCCAACTATGCGTGGCTGCAGCATATGCTCTACCACCTCAAGCCAACTGGTCGCGCCGGTATCGTGCTGGCTAACGGCTCCATGAGCTCCAGCCAGAACAGTGAGGGTGATATTCGCCGTGCGATGGTGGAGGCGGACGTGGTGGAGTGCATGGTGGCCCTGCCGGGTCAGCTCTTCACCAACACCCAGATCCCGGCTTGCCTCTGGTTCCTCGCCAAGCACAAGACCCGCCGCCAGGGCGAGGTGCTGTTTATCGATGCCCGCAAGCTGGGCACAATGATCAGCAGGGTGCAGTGCGAACTGGACAAAGACGCTATCGCCAAGATTGCCGACACCTTCCATGCATGGCGCGGTAGTGCCGCTGGTAATGGTCAATCAGATGGAGAAACTGCGCAGCCCTACGAGGATGTCCCCGGCTTCTGCCGTAGCGTAACTTTGGCCGAGATTGCCGAGCTCGGCCATGTGTTGACCCCTGGCCGCTATGTGGGTGCCGAAGAGGTGGAAGAGGACGATGAGGCCTTTGCCGACAAGATGGCTCGTTTGACAAAGCAACTTGGTGAGCAGATGGCCAAGGGGGCCGAGCTGGACCAGTTGATCAAGCAGAAGCTGGGGGGGCTGGGGTATGAGTTTTGACCTTCCGGTCTTACCCGATGGCTGGACCTACGTTCCCCTTGAACAATTGGCACAGAAAAATTCCGTAACTTACGGTGTCGTGCAGCCAGGAACACACGTCGAAGAGGGCGTTCCAATTGTCCGAGTCAACAATTTCAAAGACGGATGTATTGAGCTTGCCGATGTCATGCGAATCGCACCGGACATAGAGAGCAAATACGGTCGTACGCGTTTGGAAGGCGGAGAAGTGCTGCTCACCATTGTTGGCAGTGTTGGTCAAGTCGCTGTTGTACCGAGGGGGCTTAAAGGTTTCAATGTCGCACGAGCGGTCGCTGTAATCCATTTGACGTCAGCGGTCGAGTCCGATTGGTTGGCGTTGTGCTTAAGATCTCCGTTGTCTCAGCACTTACTCACAAGTCGTGCTAACACCACAGTCCAAACCACCATCAACTTGAAAGACTTACGAGCGCTCCCTGTTCCGATACCGCCGAAGGCCGAACGTCGGAGGATTGCTGATCTACTTAGCGCCCTTAACGACCGAATCTACTTGCTGCGAGAGACTAATGCCACGTTGGAGGCGATCGCGCAGGCGTTGTTCAAGTCGTGGTTTGTTGACTTCGACCCGGTCCATGCACGCGCTCGTGGCGAGCAACCAGCAGGTCTGGCCCCCGAAGTCGCGGCCCTGTTCCCCGACAGCTTCGAAGAGTCCGTGCTTGGCAGGGTGCCGAAGGGGTGGCGGACTGGTGCATTCCGTGATGTCTGTGTCCGTATAGAAAGTGGAGGTACGCCGAGACGTTCGGTACCGGAATACTGGGGCGGCGGTGTTTCATGGCTTAGCTCGGGAGAAGTACGCAGCCCTATCGTCTTTGACACTAAAGAAACCATCACTGACTTGGGGGTGAAGGAAAGTGCTGCCAAATTGTGGCCGCAAGGAACGACCGTGGTTGCTATGTATGGTGCAACGGCAGGTGAAGTCTGTTTATTGGCAAGACCTACGACAGCCAACCAAGCATGTTGTGGTTTGATAGCGAAGCCACAGGCCCGAGCATTCATGTTCATGTGCGCTAGACGGGAACGCGCGGCACTAGCGTCCAAATCCTCCGGCTCTGCACAACAGAACTTGAACAAAGGTCTCATAGAGAACCACCCATTAGTTCTGCCGCCAATTGAACTCCTTAGTACATATGAGGAGTCAGCGGGAGCATTGCTGGACTGCTGGATCGCAAATGATCATCAGGCCCAAATACTCGCGACCTTGCGCGATACCCTGCTACCTCGTCTGATCTCCGGTCAACTGCGCTTGCCGGATGCCGAACAACAACTGAAGGATCTCGCTGTATGACGGCCGCTGTTGCAAACGCCACTGCCTTTACCAATGAACACTTCCCGCGCTTGTTGGCTCAGCTCAAGACGATGGGCGACAGAGCCCGTTTCGATAGTGAACAGAGCGATCTCTATTGCAAGTTTATCGAGCAGTTCCCGCTCGACTCGTTGCCTAACTTGACCCTTGAGGAATACTGCGTAGGCAAGGGGGATGGCAACTCGTTCTGTTGGTGGATCGAGCGTGGTCTGCAGCCCGTGCTGGCCCGCTATATGCCCGGTACGTCCCGTGGTCACCTGCTCTACTTCCAGAAAGATGGCGCTGTCTACAAGCACCAGCGCTTGGCCGAGTTGGGGGATGAAGGGGCGCTGCGCTACACCCTCAAGGTGCAGCACTGCGTAGCGGCAGCCGACCCTGATGGCGACCTGAGCTGGATTGATAACGACGAGGCACTTTACAAGCAGGCCGGGGTCGAGCCGCGTGTCACCATGGGGCACGGCCGCAAGCTGCGGCTGGTGACTTGCTATCACCCCAAGCGGATGCTGCCCATCTCATCCTCTGCTCATCTCGGACATTTTTTGAATGTGCTGGGATGGCCATCAGCCGACATCCCCCCAGAAAACCAGCCCATGGGGCGTATGCAGCGTCTGGTTCGTTACTACGATTTGGCTCGTGAGTCGTTGCCAGACTTGACCCCCTTCGGCTTTGCTTCCGGCTTGTATCAAGAGGCACTGGGGTTGGCACCACAAAAAACTGAATGGAATCAGACCGAAGCTAATGATGAGGATGACACCATGACCGAATCAAACGACAACCCGGTGATGCCCAAGACCAGCGCGCCGTTGAACCAGATCCTCTTCGGCCCGCCCGGTACTGGCAAAACCTACAATACCATCAACAAGGCGCTAGCCATTCTCGACCCTGATTGCCTGGAGCAACAGCGTGATGATGAAAGCCCAGAGGCCCGCAATGCGCTGAAGGCGCGCTTTGATGAGCTGGTAAAGGAGGGGCGTATCGACTTTGTGACCTTCCACCAGAGCTTCAGTTATGAAGACTTTGTGGAAGGGATCCGTGCCGAGAGTGATGGAGACAGTGGTCAACTGACTTATGACGTGGTTGATGGTGTCTTCAAGCGCATGTGTGACGCGGTGGCCACCAAAGTCACGCGCAGCGACAGCCATGAGGCGATGACGCTGGAGGGGCGCCGGGTCTGGAAGATGTCACTTGGAAATACCAAGGGGGATGATGCTCATATCTTTGATGACTGTATTGAAGAGGGGGTGATCCGTCTGGGGTATGGAGGCGCGCATGATTACAGCAAGTGTAAGAGCCGTGAAGAGGTGCAGGCATTGCTGGAGCAATCAACTGGCAAGATAGATAACGCGTATGACTACACCGTTACCAGCGTGATGACGCTGGTCAACCGGATGAAGGTTGGCGACCTAGTTGTTGTTACTGATGGTAATTTCAAGTTCCGGGCTATTGGTGAGATTAAAGGGGATTACCGACGCGAACTTCATCCCGATTATGATGATGGTTATGCTCAGGTTCGTCCGGTCAAGTGGCTGTGCCAGTTCAGTCCCTCGCTCCCATGTAGTGAACTGATCAACGGTCGCTTCAGCCAGATGACGCTCTATGAATTGAAGGCTCCGACCTTGATCCCGGAGAAGCTGCTTGCTCTGGTCAATGCCACAGCATCACAAGCTGGGTCGCAGAGTGAAGCTGGCGCCACGCCATCAAACAAACGCGTACTGATCATCGACGAGATCAATCGGGGTAACGTTTCGCGCATCTTCGGTGAGCTGATCACCCTGATAGAGCCAAGCAAGCGAGCTGGGGCAAGCGAGGCGCTGACCACTACTCTGCCTTACTCCAAGCGCCCCTTTAGCGTACCGGACAACCTCTACCTTATCGGCACCATGAACACTGCTGACCGCTCCTTGGCCGGACTCGATATCGCGCTGCGTCGCCGCTTTGTGTTTGAAGAGATGGCCCCCGCTCCTGAGAAACTTAAAGGGGTTGTGGTCGAGCACAATGGCATCAAAGTTGATGTTCGCGAACTACTAACAGTGCTCAATCAGCGAATCGAAGTTCTGCTGGACCGCGACCATTGTCTCGGTCATGCCTACTTTATGCCGCTCAAAACTGCTGTAAAGCCGACCATGGCGCAGTTGGGATACATCTTCCAGCATCAGATCCTGCCGCTGTTGCAAGAGTACTTCTTTGAGGACTGGCAGCGCATTGCCTGGGTGCTCAATGACCATCGCAAGAGCAGCGCTGAGGCGATGTTCCTCAAGCCTCCCCAACTCGATATCAAGACCCTGCTTGGTGATATAGCGGTTGGGGGGCAGCGCCAACGTTGGTGCATCAATGAGAAGGCGTTTACGCGTATTGAGGCCTATGCCTTGACCATCGAGGGTGACAAGGGGGCGCAGTGAAGGCTCCCATCACGGTTCGTGAGTTTGGTCGGCTAACTGTTAGAGATAATGCGGTTAATACGCTGATGCTTGCCCAGATTATCCCAACTGATTTCGATTGGCTGTGCCAGTTGAGTCAGCGTTATAAGGTCACCCATGCTCCTGCCTTGACACAGGTGGAAGATAGCCGGACCTTGCAACTGGACAACTACGTGGGGGTGATAGAGACCCCCACCGGGCAGGTGATTGAGATCCTGCCCAAGACTGCCAATGAGGATGACCCACCTGAGCATGGCCGTGAGTTGATCCGCCGGATGCTGGAGCGAGCCTTGGATCTGCCCCCCCGTGAAACGGCGGAGGCGTCGCTGGATCGCTTTGATATGCCGCTCAACGAGTGGGTTATCGCGCGCTTTCTGGCCGAGCTCGATCAGCTGGTCAAACGCGGCGTGCGCAGTGACTATCAGCGCCTTGAGGCGACCGAGCCGTTCTTGCGTGGTCAACTGGATGTCGCCCGGCAGATGCGCCAGCCACCGGGCCGGGGTCACCACTTTGCGTTACGTTACGACCTCTTCTTGCCCGACCGGGCCGAGAACCGGCTGCTCAAGCGGGCGCTGGAGACCGTCGCCAATGCGACTCAGCACCCGGACAACTGGCGGTTGGCACAGGAGCTGCGCCACTTGCTGGTGGATGTGCCTGCCAGCTGCGATGTGGAAGGGGACTTCAGACTGTGGCGACATGACCGCTTGATGGCTCACTATCAAGGGGTTCGGCCGTGGTGTGAGCTTATCCTCTATCGTGCCATGCCGAGTGCCCTGAATGGTGAGTGGCGCGGCATCAGCCTGCTGTTCCCCATGGAGAAGCTGTTCGAGCGCTATGTAGAGTCGTGTTTGCGTGAACAGCTGTTGCCCGATGCCAACCTCAAGGCCCAGGTGGCCAGTCAGTACCTTTGCACCCAGCAAGGCAAGCAGATGTTCCGGTTACAGCCGGACCTCTTGTTGCAGCACGGCAGCAAGCGTTGGGTGATGGATGTGAAGTGGAAGCAGCTCGATAGCAACGACCATGACGGCAAGTACGGCATCAGCCAAGGTGACCTATACCAGCTGTTCGCTTATGGTCACAAGTACCTGACCGAGCAAGATGATGGTCATCTGGTATTGATTTATCCATCATGGAGCCAGCTCAAAGTTCCACTCGAACCTTTTTGTTATGATGCCCGCCTGACGTTATGGGTCTTGCCGTTTGACTTGGCTGCCAGTTCGTCCCACCGGTTGATATTGCCATGCCAGCCGGGGGCGGATTCTGCGTGCGAACTGCGTTTGCCACTGAGGCCCACCGAGCCCGCCTGACGGGCGTTTCTCCCTGTTGATGAGTGATGGTGCATGACCGAAGATCAGTTGGAACAAGAGGTGCTGGGGTGGTTGGCCGAGGTGGGCTATCGCGTGGTGTGTGGCTACGATGTGGCCCCCGATTCTGATAACCCGTGGCGTGCGAACTTCAATCAGGTGCTGTTGCTCGACCAGTTGAGAGGCGCGATAGCACGCCTCAATCCGTCTGTGCCGATGGTAGCGCGTGAAGACGCGCTGGCGCAGGTGGTCAATCTCGATACTCCGGCGCAACTGTCGGCCAACAGGGCGTTTCACCGCCTGCTGGTGAATGGGGTGCCAGTCCAATACCAGCGGGATGGCGAGACGGTGGGGGACTTTGTCCGCCTCGTTGACTTCGAGGACCCTACCGCCAACGAGTGGCTGGCCATCAATCAGTTCACCATCAAGGGGCCCAAGCACACCCGACGGCCAGACATTATCCTCTTCGTCAACGGGTTGCCGCTGGTGGTGCTGGAGCTCAAGAACCCGGCCGATGTGCATGCCGACATCTGGAAGGCATTCGACCAACTGCAAACCTACAAGGAGCAGATCCCCGACCTGTTCCAGTACAACGAGATCATGATTGCCTCCGATGGCAGCGAGGCGCGGATGGGGTCGCTCTCTGCGGATGCCGAACGCTTTATGCAATGGCGCACTGTGGATGGGGTCAACCTCGACCCCTACGGCGAGTTTGGCGAGCTGGAGACCATGGTGCGCGGCATTTTGACCCCGGCCATGTTGCTCGATTACCTGCGCTTCTTCGTGCTGTTTGAAGACGATGGCAGGTTGGTCAAGAAGATCGCCGGTTACCATCAGTTCCATGCAGTCAGGGCGGCCATTGAGCAGGTGGTGCTCGCATCGCGTCCAGACGGCAGCCACAAGGGCGGGGTGGTGTGGCATACCCAGGGCAGTGGCAAGAGCATCACCATGACCTGCTTTGCGGCGCGGGTGATGCGAGACGCCGCGATGGAGAACCCGACCATTGTCGTCATCACTGACCGAAATGACCTTGATGGCCAGCTGTTCGGGGTCTTCTCACTCTCGCAAGATCTGCTGCGCGAGCAGCCGGTGCAAGTGAGTACGCGAGGTGACTTGCGTGACAAGCTTGGCAACAGGCCTTCCGGTGGCATCGTGTTCACGACCATCCAGAAGTTCATGCCCGGCGAGGATGAGGACACGTTCCCAGTGCTCAGCGACCGCGCCAACATCGTGGTCATCGCGGATGAAGCACATCGTACCCAGTACGGCTTCAGCGCCTCGCTCAAAGCGCCAGGTAAGATCGCAGAAGGGTCTGCGCGCTATCAGGTCGGGTATGCCCAGCACTTGCGCGACGCGCTGCCCAACGCGACGTTCGTGGCCTTTACCGGTACGCCCGTATCGGCGGAAGACCGCGATACCCGCGCCGTCTTTGGCGACTACATCCACGTCTACGATATGCAGCAGGCCAAGGATGATGGTGCTACGGTTGCCATCTACTACGAGTCACGCCTGGCCAAGTTATCGCTTAATAACGAAGAGCTTCCTCACATCGACGACGAAGTGGATGAGCTGGCCGAGGATGAGGAAGAGAGTGAGCAGGCCAAGCTTAAGTCACGGTGGGCCGCCTTGGAGAAGGTGGTTGGCAGCAAGCCGAGAATAGAGCGGGTTGCCGCCGATCTGGTGGCCCACTTCGAAGAGCGCAATCAGGCGCAACATGGCAAGGCCATGGTGGTCGCCATGAGCCGCGAGATCTGTGTGCACTTGTATGATGCCATCGTTGCTCTTCGCCCCGACTGGCATGACCCGGACCCCGACAAGGGGGCCATCAAGATCGTGATGACCGGCAGCGCTTCTGACAAGGCATTACTGCGGCCCCACATCCATGCTACCCAAGTGAAGAAACGGTTGGAGAAGCGGTTCAAAGACCCGAGTGACCCGCTCAAGTTGGTCATCGTGCGAGACATGTGGCTTACCGGCTTCGACGCGCCCTGCGTACATACCCTTTATGTGGACAAGCCGATGAAGGGCCACAACCTGATGCAGGCCATTGCGCGGGTAAACCGGGTGTTCAAGGACAAACAAGGTGGGTTGGTGGTCGATTACATCGGTATTGCCAACGAGCTCAAGAGCGCCATCAAGGAGTACACCGCCAGCCGTGGCCGTGGCCGTCCTACGGTCGATGCCCATGAGGCCTACGCGGTATTGGAGGAGAAGCTGGATGTACTGCGCTCTATGTTGCATGGCTTCGATTACAGCGACTACCTCACGGGTGGGCACAAGCTGCTGGCCGGGGCCGCCAACTTCATCCTTGGTCTTGAAGATGGCAAGAAGCGCTTTGCCGACAACGCGCTGGCGATGAGCAAGGCATTCACCCTCTGCTGCACCCTTGATGAGGCCAAGGCAGTGCGGGAGGAGGTGGCCTTCTTGCAAGCGGTCAAGGTGATGCTGACCAAAAAAGAGGTCACCCAGAAGAAGAAAACGGACGAAGAGCGCGACTTGGCCATTCGCCAGATCATCGGCAATGCCGTGGTATCGGGCGATGTGGTCGATGTGTTTGAAGCGGTCGGCCTCGACAAGCCCAACATCGGTCTGCTAGATGATGAGTTTCTGGCTGAGGTACGCAACTTGCCGGAGCGCAATCTCGCCGTGGAGCTGCTTGAGCGGTTGCTGGAGGGGGAGATCAAGGCGAAGTTCGCGACCAACCTCTCCCAGGAAAAGAAGTTCTCGGAGATGCTGACCAAGGTCATCCAGCGCTATCAGAACCGCTCCATCGAGACTGCGCAGGTCATCGAGGAACTGATCGACATGGCCAAGAAGTTTGCCGCTGTGAGCAAGCGGGGGCAGGCCTTGGGCCTCAACGATGACGAACTCGCCTTCTATGATGCCCTTGCCAACAATGAGGCATCGGTACGTGAACTGGGGGACGAGATACTGGCCAAGATAGCCCATGAACTGACCGCCAGCCTGCGCCGTAGCGTGACCGTTGACTGGAGTAGCCGAGAGAGCGTCAGGGCCCGGTTACGTCTGTTGGTCAAACGCATCCTGCGCAAGTACAAGTATCCGCCAGACCAACAGGAAGAGGCTGCCCAGCTGGTGCTGGCGCAGGCTGAGAGCTTGTGTGAGGTGTGGTGTTGAGTGGGGGAGGCGCGAGCCTTCCTCGTTGTTTCGAGTGTCAGGTCAGGTGCGCTTTTTGTAGCGAGCTACTTGTTCGAGGAAGTAGCGGCCCAGTTCACCTTGATGTTGGCTCGCTTCGCTTTCTGCGCTGGCCAAGTGACCATTGCGCTCCTTCCATACCGCATATGCGGCGGCCTTCTCGACTTCGACCCGTTCTTGCTGCTCTTTCGGTAGGACACACAGATTGTGACTCATACTGACCTCTTTGTTATCTATTGGCGCCATGGTACGCCATCACTGGCATGCGGGACTTGCGCTGGTTCAAAGGTGGTGCGCTATAATGGCTGTATATAAATACAGGTGTTGTTGCCATGAAGCTGTTAACCCCAGACCCATCACCCGCCGAAGTGACCATCCCGCTGTTCTTGCATCGCGCCTCTTGTGGCTTTCCCAGCCCAGCCAGCGACTATCTGGAAGGAAAGTTGGACCTCAACACCCACTGCGTGTCGCACCCTGCAGCAACCTTCTATCTGCGTGCCGAGGGGGAGAGCATGACCGGGGTCGGCATCTTTCCCGGTGACTTGCTGGTGGTCGATAAGAGCCTGACCCCGCGCCATCGTGATGTGGTAATTGCACTGCTTGACGGCGGCTTCACGGTCAAGACCTTGCAGCTCAAACCGAGGCTGCGGCTGTTGCCAGCTAATCCGGCGTTCGCACCTATCGACCCTTGTATGAGCCTCTCCCTGGAGCTGTTTGGGGTGGTCACCCATGTGATTGGCAATCTGAGGCAGCGTGATGGCCATAGCGCTCGTTGATGTAAACAACTTCTACGCCAGCTGTGAGCGGTTGTTTCGCCCTGAGCTACGTGGCCGCCCAATCGTGGTGCTCTCCAACAACGATGGATGCGTGGTGTCGCGCAGCCCCGAGGCCAAGGCGATGGGCATCAAGATGGCCGGGCCCTACTTCAAGATCCGCGAGCAGTTCGAGGCCAATGGCGGTGTGGCGTTCAGCTCCAACTACGCGTTCTATGGCGATATGTCTGGCCGGGTGATGAGCACGTTGGAGACCATGTCCCCCGAGCTGGAGGTCTACTCCATCGATGAAGCATTCCTGTCTCTGTCAGAGTCGTTTGCCGGGGACCTGACAGCCTATGGGCAACAGATCCGGCAGCGAGTGTGGCAGTGGACCGGCCTAACAGTAGGGGTTGGGATTGGCCCCACCAAAACCCTTGCCAAGCTGGCCAACTATGCTGCCAAGAAGTGGCCTGCCACAGGCGGCGTAGTGGACTTGCGTGACGAGCCGCGCCGCGCCCGGCTGATGGCTATCACCCCGGTGGATGAGGTGTGGGGCATAGGGCGGCGCTTGGGGGCCAAGTTGGTGGCACAAGGCATCAACACCGTTGCGGATTTGGTGGCTAGCGATGCCAAAGGGTTACGCGCCCAATACGGCGTGGTGGTCGAGCGGATCGTACAGGAGCTGCGTGGCCTGCCTTGCGCAGAGCTGACCGTTGAACCGGCAGCGAAGCAGCAGATCCTCTCGAGCCGTTCCTTTGGGGAGCGCGTGACTGACCGTGGGGAAATGGCCCAAGCGTTGTCAGGCTTTATGGCTCGCGCAGCCGAGAAGCTGCGGGCCGAGGGGATGTGTTGCCAGCGGGTGCACCTGTTCGTGCGGACCAGCCCCTTTGATGAGCGAGGGCCTTACTACAGTGAGCAGGCTGGCGTTCGGCTAGTTTGCCCTAGCGATGACACCCGGTTGTTGCTGCAGCAAGTGAACGTGCTGCTACCGCAGATTTGGCGCGATGGTTACCGCTATCAGAAGGGGGGCGTCATGCTGAGTGAGTTCACCCCCAAGGGGCAACAACAGGCCGATCTGTTTGCTCCGTCTTCCGCTCAATCGGATGCGCTGATGGCAGTGATGGACCAGATCAAAGCCAAGGGATTGGGGCGGGTAGGCTTTGCCAGCCAAGGCTCGGGGTCGCCTGAGTGGATGATGCGACAAGAGCACCTGAGCCCCTGTTACACCACACGCTGGGAGGACCTGCCGGTGGCCAGGTAAGTGGATACAGTAATGTGCCTACCGTTTGCTAGATGTGGTACCCCACGTGGTACCCCAAGCCAAAAAGCACAAATGGCTAGCTTCACCAAGAAGCTAACCCTTTGTTTTATATGGTGCCGATAAGGGGGATCGAACTCCTGACCTTCGCATTACGAATGCGCTGCTCTACCAACTGAGCTATACCGGCGTGCCACTAGATTCCCGAAAACAGCGGGGCAAGTCAATGAGCTGTACTCAGTTTTATGAGTGGGCTCATGGAGTTACGGCCAATGTCAGAGGTCGGCGAACTCCGGAATATGGGCCCGGCCACGGCTTTCGAGAAAATCGAGCAGCGCACGGGGGGAACGCGCCAGGATCCGCTCTGCCGGGAAGTCGGCCTCGGTGACCAGTCGGTGGCAGTGCTCGAAATCCCCGAGGCTGAAGGCCACGTGGGAGTCGGAACCGAAGGTGAGGTAGGCACCCATGTCCCGCGCTGCCTCGACGATGGCGCGGCAGTTGCCTTCACTGCCCGGGCGGGAGTGGCTGAAGGAGGAGTTGTTGAGCTCCAGCGCTACCCGATACTCTGTCGCCGCCTTGACCACGGCCTGGATATCGATGGGGAAGGCGGGATTGCCGGGGTGGCTTATCATGTCGACCCGGCCGCTCTTGATGGCGTTGATCATGGCCTGGGTGTGGGTGGCCTGATCGCAGGGGGGGAACACCGGCTCGTGAAAGCCTGCCATGATCATGTCGAGCCGCGATTCGTAGCGTTCGGGGAAGTCGATCTCGCCATCGATGTTCTTGATGTTGGCTTCGATGCCGCGCAGGATGCCGACCCCGTCGACCACCCGTGGCAACACGTGCAGATTGACGAAGTGCCAGAAGTGGGGGGCGTCCGCCATGTCGGGGCCATGATCCGTGGTGGCGAACAGCTTGATCCCCTTTGCCTTGGCGATGGGCAGGTAGTCGTGAATGGTGCTGTAGGCGTGGGTGCTGGCGACGGTGTGGGTGTGGGTATCGACCGTGTACTTCATCTTATCTTCCCCTCTGGCGTGAGGCGCCAGCATAGCAAAGGCGGCGGGTCGAGACCATGTCGTGGCTTGTCATACTTTGTCACAAATTGGGGCCTGGCTGACAAAGTTTGAACACGCTTGGCGGTCATGATGGTGTCATCGATGAAAGCCTGAACTCGCATCGATGGGTTGGATCAGGATGGTGCAACCTCATTTCCCCGCCGTCGCGCCCTGCGACGGTTTTTTTTGCCTGTTTGCCAGCGGTCTGCGAGGTTATCGGGCAAAAAAATGCCCAACTAGCATGGAGCAGGTTGGGCGAGACTTAATGTTTAATTGCAGTGGCATAGATATAGAGTCCGATTCGTCCGTGAAGTTCCCGCCTTGTTCCCCATTTTCAACAAAAACATTTCACTAACACCCATTCACATTCTCTTGACACAAAAGGTTGTGAAACGTACTTTTTAAACATTCGTTTAAGTGAGGTGTCCTGTGAGTAAAATCGATACCAAAAACCGCATTCTCGATGCCGCTGAGGTGTTGTTTGCCGAACGGGGGTTCGCCGATACCTCTTTGCGTCTGATCACCAGCGAGGCCGATGTCAACCTGGCCTCGGTGAACTACCACTTCGGCTCCAAGAAGGAGCTGATCCAGGCGGTGCTCGATCGCTATCTGAGCCTGTTCATGCCCGAGCTGGATGCACGCCTGCATACCCTGATGGCGCAGGAGCAGCTGACCCTGCTGCAGGTGTTCGAGAGCTTCGTCGACCCGCTGATGAAGCTGGTGGCGGTGCGTACCAATGGCCCGGCCATCTTCATGCAACTGCTTGGTCGTGGCTACATCGACAGCCAGGGCCACCTGCGCCGCTTCATCACTGCCCACTATGGCCCCATTTTGCAACGGATCACCCAGGCAATCTCCAAGGCCAATCCGGCCTTGTCGCCAGCGGATCTCTTCTGGCGCCTGCACTTCACCCTGGGCACCGTCGTATTCACCATGGCCTCCGCCGATGCGCTACGCGACATCGCCCTGGCCGACTTTGGCCAGCAGCTCGATGTGGAAGGGCTGGTGCGCAACGTTATTCCTTATCTGGCGTCCGGAGTCGGGGCGCCCGTGGAGTCGACCAGGCTCTCCCTGGCCGTGTAACAACCAACAATAAATCAACGGAAACAGTGAAATAGAAGGAACTTGAGTATGATCACATTGCTTATCCTGCTGGTGCTGGCGATAGCCGTCGTGCTCGGCGTGCCCTCCATCCGTAAAAAGGTGGTCACCCGCCCGGTGTTCGGCATCTTCAAGAAGATACTGCCGCCCTTGTCGGCCACTGAGCGGGAGGCCATGGAAGCCGGCTCCGTCTGGTGGGATGGGGAGCTGTTTCGCGGCAACCCCGACTGGAAAAAACTGCACGGCTACGGTAAAGCCGAGCTGAGCGCCGAGGAGCAGGCCTTCATCGACAACCAGGTCGAAACCCTGCTCGCCATGGTTGACGATTTCAAGATAGTCAACGAAACCAAAGACCTGCCGGAGCCGGTCTGGGACTATCTGAAGAAGGAAGGTTTCTTCTCCCTGATCATCCCGAAATCCTACGGCGGCCGTGAATTCTCGGCGATCGCCAACTCCACCATCGTCACCCGCATTGCCACCAAGAGCCTGAGCGTGGCGGTCACCGTCATGGTGCCGAACTCCCTTGGCCCGGGCGAGCTGTTGATGCACTACGGCACCCAGGCCCAGAAAGATTTCTGGCTGCCGGGGCTGGCCAATGGCAAAGAGGTGCCCTGCTTCGCCCTGACCGGGCCGGAAGCGGGCTCCGATGCCGGCGCCATTCCTGACAAGGGGATCGTCTGCAAGGGGATGCACAAGGGTGAAGAGGTGCTGGGTATTCGCCTCAACTGGAACAAGCGCTACATCACCCTGGCCCCTCGTGCCACCGTGCTGGGGCTGGCGTTCAAACTCTATGACCCGGAAAAACTGCTGGGTGACAAGGAAGAGCTCGGCATCACCTGCGCGCTCATCCCGACCAGCCACCCCGGCGTGCGCGTCGGCGATCGCCACTACCCCATGGGGCTGGCGTTCCTGAACGGCCCGACTTTCGGCAAGGATGTGTTCATTCCACTCGACTGGATCATCGGCGGTCCGGATTACGCCGGCCGTGGCTGGCGCATGCTGGTGGAGTGCCTCTCCGCCGGTCGCGGCATCTCGCTGCCAGCCCTTGGCACCGCTTGTGGTCACATGGCGAGCCGCACCGTGGGCGCCTACTCCTACGTGCGCAAGCAGTTCGGCATGTCCATCGGCAAGTTTGAAGGGGTGCAAGAGGCACTGGCCCGCATCGGCGGCCTCACCTATCAGCTGGAGGGGGCCCGCCGCATGACCGCAGGTTCCCTGGACCTGGGTCAGGCTCCGGCCATCGTCACCGCGATTTCCAAGTACCACATGACCGAAATGGCGCGCCAGATCATGGATGACTCCATGGACATCCACGCCGGCCGTGCCATCCAGCTGGGCCCGAAAAACTACACCGGCTACGCCTACATGGGCATTCCGGTGGCCATCACGGTGGAAGGGGCCAACATCCTGACCCGCAACCTGATGATCTTCGGGCAAGGGGCCACCCGCTGCCACCCGTACGTGTTTGCCGAGCTGGAAGCGGCGGCCGATACCGATGTGGAGCGCGGTCTCGAGAAGTTCGACGCCCTGCTGATGAAACACATCGCCTTCGGTGCCGGCAACTTCTTCGGTTCCCTGTTCCAGGGGCTGACCCTGGGCCAGTTCAACAGTGCGCCGGTGGCCGGCGAAACCGCCCGCTACTACAAGCAGCTCTCCCGCATGAGTAAAGGGCTGGCCCTGTGTGCCGACGTCTCCATGCTGATGCTGGGTGGCGATCTCAAGCGCAAGGAGATGATCTCCGCTCGTCTGGGTGACGTGCTGAGCCACCTCTATCTGGCCTCCGCCACCCTCAAGCATTACGAGGATCAGGGCCGTATGGTCTCCGATCTGCCGTTCGTGCAGTACGCGGTGGAGCGCAACCTCTACCTGATTGGCAAGGCGTTCGAGGGCTTCTTCCAGAACTTCCCGAACAAGGTGGTGGGTGCCGTGCTCAAGCGGGTGGTGTTCCCGTTTGGCGTCGGTTACAAGATGCCGGCAGACGATCGCTGCCACGCCATCTGTCTGGCTATGATGAAGCCGGGTGAGTTCCGCGACCGTCTGACGGCGCTGTGCTACGTCGGCAAGGACGAGGCGGATCCGGTCGGTCTGATGGAGCGTGCCTTCCAGGCCATGGTCTCGGTGCAGCCCTACGAGAAGAAGCTGGTGCAGGCCCAGAAAGAGGGCAAACTGCCCCGCAAACTGGCGCTGCCGGAGCTGGTTGCCGCTGCCCTGTCCCAATCCATTCTGAGCAAGGACGAAGCGGACAAGCTGCTGGCCGCCGATGCCCTGCGCTACGAGGCGATCCAGGTGGACAACTTCGCCCCGGGCGAGCTGGAGGGGTTATCCCAGCAAAATCCGGTGGTGCACGCCGCCTGAGAGGGCTCTCACTTCTGAACCTGAAACCGGCCATCATGGCCGGTTTTTTTGTTTGTTAACCCTGCATTTACAACCTCGATTAATTCCAGTCTAATGCAATGGCCCCTCACCCTTGGGGCAGGAAGCAAGGCCAGCGGAATGGCCGACAACAACAAACTCAGGAAGAGTGAATGAATCTCGCCAAAACGGCGATCGAACGCCCCATCTGGGTGGCGGTCTCGATCGTGCTGATTTTTCTGCTGGGCCTGCTCAGCATCCGGGGGCTGCCGATCCAGCTGTTTCCCGACATCGATCGCCCGCACCTCAATATCTCGGTGGACTGGCGCTCGGCCTCGCCCCAGGAGATGGAGTCGGAGATAACCGACCCCATCGAGCAGGAGATGCAGGGGGTGCAGGGGCTCAAGAACCTCACCAGCAACAGCTTCCCCGGCTTCACCGAAATCGACCTGGAGTTTGCCCTCGGCACCGACATGCAGCGGGCCCAGCTCGACGTTATCTCCCGCCTGAACCGGGTCTCCGGCCTGCCGGACAAGATTGGCGGCCCCTACGTCAACAACTACAGCAGCAACGACACCCTCACCTTCTTCTTCATCCAGCAGCTGCCCGGTGCCAAGGGGCAGATCGACGATCACCAGGCGCTGATCGAGGCGCGGGTCAAGCCGGAGCTGGAGCGCATCCCCGGGGTGTCGACGGTCGACATCGAGGGGATCAACGAGCGCCAGATCCAGATCCGTTTCGACCCTTACCGCGCCGCCGAGCTGGGGGTGGAGATCCCGGTACTGGCCAGTCGGGCCAGCACCGGCTGGGATGTCTCCGCCGGCACCCTCGACATCGGCCGCTGGGAGTACAAGCTGCGCTTTGCCGGTCGCTACGACGTGGCGACCCTGGGGGACAAGGTGGTGGACTGGCGCGACGGCCTGCCCATCTACCTGCGTGATGTGGCCGAGGTCAGGTTGGCCCGGGAGGAGAACCCGGTACTGCGCATCCAGAACGGCAACACCGCCATCGCGGCCCAGATCTTCAAGGAGAGCGGTGCCAACGCCCTGGCGGCGCTGGAGGCCATCAAGCTCAAGGTGGGCGAGCTCAACCGCGAGGTGCTGGAGCCGGTCGGGCTACACATGGAGCAGTCGTTCGACGCATCTCTCTACATCAACCGGGCGGTGGGCATGGTGACTGCCAACCTGGGGCTCGGCGTGCTGCTCTCCTGCGCCATCCTCTGGGTCTTTCTGCGCCAGCTCAAGGCGACCCTGATGATCGCGATCTCCATTCCCATCAGCATCATGCTCACCTTCTGCCTGCTCAAGGTGCTGGGGCGGACCCTCAACGTCATCTCGCTGGCGGGGATTGCCTTTGCGGTGGGCATGGTGCTTGATGCCGCCATCGTGGTGCTGGAGAGCATCTACCGGCGCCACGAGCGAGGGGATCTGAACAAGGCGGAGGCGGCGCTGGAAGGCACCAGCCGGGTGTGGACCGCGCTGGTGGCATCCACCCTGACCACGGTCGCCATCTTCCTGCCGGTGCTGCTGCTCAACGACGTGGAGGGTCAGCTGTTTGCCGATCTGGCGCTGACCATCGCCTGCGCAGTGAGCGTCTCCATGCTGGTGGCGGTGACCGTGCTGCCGGCGGTGGCGGCGCGCTGGATGGGGCGTGAGCGGCTGATCGATCCCTATGAGGGGCTGTGGCAGAGCACCACCCGACGGGTGATCCGCTGGACCGGCACCTCCCGCCAGCGCTGGACCGTCATCACCCTGATGATGAGCCTGCCGGCGCTGGCCACCTGGGCCCTGCTGCCGAAGATGGACTATCTGCCGGACGTGAAGCGCGATGCGGTGGATGTCTGGATGAACTTCACCCCGGGCTTCAACCTGCAGGCCCAGCGGGAGGAGGTGATCGACACCCTGATCGCCCGTCTCGCCCCCTACATGAAGGGGGAGCGGGAGCCGGCCCTCAAGAACTACTACATCCTGCGCTACCCGGGCGGCGCCCAGATCGGGGTGCGGCCGAAAGAGGAGGATCAGATCAAGGTGCTGGAGCAGCTGTTGATGAAGCAGCTGCTGGTGGGGATCCCCGACACCCAGGTGTTTGGCGGTCAGGGCTCGCTGTTCGGCGGCTTTGACAGCGAGAACGGCATCTCTCTGCTGTTGCAGGGGGGCGATCTGGCCGAGCTCTACCAGGCGGCGCGGGCCGCCATGGCCATCGTCAAGCAGGATCTGCCGGGCGCCCAGGTGAGGCCGCAGCCGGATCTCGATTTCACCGCCCCCGAGCTGCGGCTGGTGCCGCAGGACAGGCGTCTGGCCGAGGTAGGCTGGGATCGCTCCCCCATGCCCGCCATCATCCAGACCTTCGGCGACGGGCTGCGGGTTGGCGAGTATTTCGACGGGGAGGAGCGGCTCGACATCATGCTGATGGGACAGACTTCGGCCAACCCGGACGAACTCAAGGCGGTGCCGCTGGCGACCCCGTCCGGGCGCATCGTGCCGCTTGGCGAGCTGCTGCGGGTGGAGCACGACATGGGGCCGGCCAGCATCTTTCGGGCCGACGGCCGGCGCAGCATCAGCCTGCAGATCTCGCCCCCGGCGGGGATGAGCATGGAGCAGGTGCTCGATACCCTGCAGAGCAAAAGCTTTGCCGCCATCCGGCCACTGCTGCCCGCCGGCGGTGAGCTGCGGGTCTCCGGCAATGCCGACAGCCTGCAGCAGGCGCTGGGCAACCTGGGGGCCATCTTCCTGTTTGCAGTGATGATCCTGCTGATCCTGTTGTGGGGGGTCTTTGCCTCCCTCAAGGATGCCGTGCTGGTGCTGCTGACCCTGCCGCTTGCCACCGTCGGCGGCGTGCTGGCGCTGCACCTGAGCGGCCTCCTGGTGCCGCTGCCGATGGATCTTCTGACCATCATCGGCTTCGTCATTTTGCTGGGGCTGGTGGTCAACAACGCCATCCTGCTGGTGCATCAGACCCGCACCGCGGAGCGGGAGGGGATGAGCCGCCAGCTGGCGGTGGCCGATGCCCTGCAAAGCCGGATGCGGCCCATCGCCATGACCAGCCTCACCAGCATCTTCGGCATGCTGCCGCTGATGCTGAGCCCGAGCGAGGGCAGTGAAATTTACCGGGGGCTGGCCACCGTCATCGTCGGCGGCATGAGCTGCAGCACCCTGTTTACCCTGATCCTGTTGCCCGCTTTCCTGCGACTGGGAGAGCGGGTCGAATCACCGCTCGCCCTGCGCCAGCGGGCCTGAGCAAGGAGCTCATCGATGACACACGGTTATACAAGGATGGTAGTGGGCGCGGCGCTGCTGGCGGGTAGCGTGCTCCCCGCACTGGCGCAGGGCAAGATGGTGACCCTGGCGGACGTGACCCGGGGGGAGGCGGCGGCCAGTATCTGGGTCAGCGGCACGGTGGCGAGCCGCCAGCAGGCGGCGCTCAGCGCCGAGGTGAGCGGCCGGGTGGAGTGGATCGCCGAGTTCGGCAGCCGGGTCAGCAAGGGGGATGAGCTGCTGCGCCTCGACAGTGCGGCGCTGCGGCTCTCGCTGGAGCAGGCCCAGGCCGAGCAGGCCAAGTGGGAGAGCAACGTGCGCTTCGCCCGCGCCGAGTTTGGCCGGCTAGCGACGCTGCACCGTCAGAAGAGCACCTCCCAGAGCCAGTATGACAAGGCGCGCTTCGACGTGGAGCAGGCTGAACTGGCCGAGCGGCTGGCGCGGGTACAGGTGCGCCAGATTGAGGAGCAGCTGCGCAGAAGCCACATCTTCGCGCCGTTCGACGGGGTGGTGAACAACCACTTCATTCAGCCGGGGGAGCACGTGGATGCCGGCGAGCAGGCGCTGGAGCTGGTCAATCCCGATCAGCCCGACATCCGGCTGCAGGCCCCCATCGTCTGGGCCGGTCAGCTGGCGCCCCAGACCCGGCTGCGGGTGGAAGGGGAGCAGCTGAGCGGCCACGGTGTCTATTACCAGCGGGCGGCGAGTGCCGATCCCAAGTCGCGCCTCATCGAGCTGCGCCTCAAGCCCGAGGCGGGCCGCTTCATCATCGGCTCGCCGGTGCGGGTGGCGCTGCCACTGGCGGAGCAGCAGACCATGCTGCTGCCGCGTGATGCCCTGGTGCTCAACACCGAGGGGAGCGTGGTCTATCAGGTGGAGCAGCGCGGCGAGGAGCTGACGGTGAACCGGGTGCCGGTGACCGTGCTGTTTGGCGACAGCCGGCAGGTGGCGGTGAGCGGAGCGCTCAAGCAGGGGGACAGGGTGGTGGTACGCGGGGCCGGCAGCCTGCAGGACGGCGACAAGGTCGAACTGTTTCGCGGCTGAGGCGGCGGTTTCGCCATAAAAAAACGGCTCCCGCGGGAGCCGTTTTTGGTGCCGGTGAAGGGCGATTACTCGACCATCATCACCTTGCAGGTGTTGGTACTGCCGACGGTTTCCATCTTGTCGCCGTGGGTCAGCAACACCATGTCGCCGCTTTGCAGCAGCCCCTTGGCCTTGAGCACGTCCAGCGCATCGCGGCACACTTCGTAGACCGGCTTGGTCTCGTCGCCGTCAAACAGCACCGGGGTGACGCCGCGGTAGAGGTTGGTCCAGGCCAGGGTCTTGTTGTGCGGTGACATGGCGAAGATCGGCAGGCCGGAGCTGATGCGGGACATCAGCAGCGGGGTGGTGCCCGATTCGGTCAGCGCCACGATCGCCTTGACCCCTTCCAGGTGGTTGGCCGCATACATGGTGGACATGGCGACGGCCTCTTCCACCGAGGTGAAGGTGTAGCTCATGCGGTGGTTGGAGACGTTCAGGCTCGGGTGCTTCTCGGCACCGACGCAGACGCTGGCCATGGAGGTGACGGTCTCGATGGGGAACTGACCGGCGGCGGTTTCGGCGGAGAGCATCACCGCATCGGTACCGTCCAGCACGGCGTTGGCCACGTCCATCACTTCGGCGCGGGTCGGCAGCGGCGCGTTGATCATCGACTCCATCATCTGGGTGGCGGTGATGACGACGCGGTTCAGGCGACGGGAGTGGCGAATGAGTTTTTTCTGCACGCCGACCAGCTCGGGATCGCCGATTTCGACGCCCAAGTCACCACGCGCCACCATGACGGCATCGGAGCCGAGGATGATGTCTTCCATCGCCTCGTCGGTGGCGACGGTTTCGGCGCGCTCGACCTTGGCCACGATCTTGGCGTTGGAGCCGGCTTCACGGGCCAGCTCGCGGGCGTAGCGCAGGTCATCACCGCAACGGGGGAAGGAGACGGCCAGGTAGTCCACGTTCATGCGGGCGGCGGTCTTGATGTCTTCCTTGTCCTTTTCGGTCAGCGCCGGGGCGGAGAGGCCGCCACCCTTCTTGTTGATGCCCTTGTTGTTGGAGAGCGGACCGGCCACGGTGACCGTGGTGTGGATGCGGGTGCCTTCGACCTGCTCCACCTTCAGTTGCACGCGACCGTCGTCCAGCAGCAGGATGTCGCCTGCGATCACATCGCTCGGCAGGCTCTTGTAGTCGATGCCGACCTGCTCCTGACAGCCTTCACCCTTGCCGAGGGCGGCATCGAGGATGAACTTGTCGCCGACGGCCAGATAGATCTTGCCGTCCTTGAAGGTGGAAACGCGGATTTTGGGGCCCTGCAGGTCGCCCATGATGGCGACATGACGACCCAGCTTGGCGGCGATGTCACGCACCTGGTTGGCGCGCAGGATGTGGTCTTCAGCAGTGCCGTGGGAGAAGTTCATCCGCACCATGTCGGCACCGGCACGGATGATCCCCTCGAGGATCCCTTCGCGATCGGTGGCCGGACCGAGTGTGGTTACAATCTTTGTACGTCTTGGCATGAAAGACTCCAGTTTTGAAGTTGATATGACTTGAGATACTGCCCCGTCAAGCGCATGACCCATTGCACCCGCTTGCAAGCCATCTGGGTGGCTTTTGTTACTAAATTACAATACTACACCAAGGAAGGTGGCAGAGACAGCCGGGGGCCGAGGCCCCCGCTGCTTACGAAGAGTGGGGTGTATCAAAGCGGGATTCGCGCAAACCTTCTTTGACTTTCTTCAGGTTTTCGCGAAATTTCATGCCGCGGCGCAGGGTGAAACCGGTCGCCAGCACGTCCACCAGGGCGAGCTGGGCGATGCGCGACGCCATCGGCATGTAGACGTCGGTGTCTTCCGGCACGTCCATGGAGAGCACCAGGTTGCACTCGCGCGCCAGCGGGGAGTCCTTGGCGGTCATGCCGATGACGGTGGCGTCGTTTTCACGGGCCAGCGCGGCAATCTCCACCAGTGCCTTGGTGCGGCCGGTGTGGGAGATGAGCACCACCACGTCCCCTTCGCTGCTGTTGATGCAGCTCATGCGCATCATGACGATGTCATCGAAGCTCACCACCGGGATGTTGAAGCGGAAGAACTTGTTCTGGGCATCGCGGGCGACGGCGGAGGAGGCGCCGAGGCCGAAGAAGCTGATCTTCTTGGACTGGGTCAGGATATCGACGCAGCGATTGATGGCGGAGATGTCCAGGCTGTTCTTGGCGGCATCGAGGCAGGCCATGGTGGATTCGAAGATCTTGGCGGTATAGGTATCGGGCCCGTCTTCCGCCTCCACGTGGCGGTTCACATAGGGCGTGCCGTTGGCCAGGCTCTGGGCCAGATGCAGTTTGAAATCGGGAAAGCCTTTGGTATCGAGACGGCGGCAGAAACGGTTGACGGTCGGCTCGCTGACGTCAGCCATCTTGGCGAGGGTGGCGATACTGGAGTGGATGGCCGTCTGCGGGGAGGCCAGGATGACCTCGGCGACTTTACGCTCTGATTTACTGAAACTTTCCAAATTATTAGTAATTTTATCAAGGGTATTCATCATCACCACCAGGCGTTTTTGTAATTTAGCTTCAGTGTCTTTGCACTAAATTCATGGCTAAGCAGGTTTCCAATCAACTTGATGACTATACAAGACAAGCTCTTATCGAAACTAATCTCGGCCCTGCAAAGTATGACTCATGTCTAATTATTTCGTTGTTTTGGTTACAAACTTCCAGTCATTCCGTGAAAGCGCTTACAAATGTTGCAAAGCAACAACACTGTGAGCGGGCGCACAGTTGCACCCATCAAACGCGCCGCAAGGGGAGGGGCTCGGGTAGAATTGGCACCAAATAATAAGTGCGGGACGGTAACGGCCGCCCCGACCCCAGTAACGAAGGAGTTGTTTTATGCAGCATACCCATGCGCTGGTCGGCGACGTAGGCGGCACCAATGCCCGGTTGGCCCTGTGCGAGCTGGCAACCGGCACCATTTCCCAGGCCAAGACCTATTCCGGGCTGGCCCATCCCACTCTGGAAGCCGTGGTTCGCCTCTATCTGGATGAGCACAAGGTGCAGGTGGGCGAAGCCTGCATCGCCATCGCCTGCCCCATCAACGGCGACTGGGTCGCCATGACCAACCACAGCTGGGAGTTTTCCATCAGCGAGATGCAGGCCAATCTGGGCCTGAGCCGGTTGCAGGTGATCAACGATTTTACCGCCGTCTCCATGGCGGTGCCGGTGCTGGACGTGGCTGACTGCATCCAGCTGGGGGGCGCGGCGCCCGTGGCCGGCAAGCCCATCGCCATCTACGGGGCCGGCACCGGCCTTGGCGTGGCCCACCTGGTGCACACCGGCGAGCAGTGGCTGAGTCTGCCGGGCGAGGGCGGCCACGTGGACTTTGCTGCCAACAGCGAAGAAGAGGATGCGGTGCTGCAGGTGATGCGCGCCGAGCTGGGCCACGTCTCGGCCGAGCGGCTGCTCTCCGGCCCCGGCCTCGTCAACATCTACCGTGGTCTGGTGAAATCCGACGGCCGCGAGCCACAGGCGTTCGAACCCAAGGACATCACCGAGCGGGCGCTGGCGGGCGAGTGCCTGGACTGCCGCCGTACCTTGAGCCTGTTCTGCGTGCTGATGGGCCGCTTTGCCGGCAACCTGGCGCTCAATATGGGTACCTTCGGCGGCGTCTACATCGCCGGCGGCATAGTGCCGCGCTTTCAGGAGTTCTTCATCGGCTCGGGCTTTCGGGTGGCCTTCGAAGACAAGGGGCGTTTCAAATCCTACCTCAAGGATATCCCCGTCTTCCTCATCACCCACGAGGGGCCGGGTCTGCTCGGCGCCGGCGCCTATCTGCGCCAGTCGCTCGGCATCAAGCTATAAGCAGGAGGCTTGCCGGGGGACGGATCGGCCATGGTTCAGCCTTGATTCAGTGACCATGGCGTAGAGTGTCAACACGTACTCAAGAAGGCAGGGCTCCATAAGGAATTGGGACTTGTCTTCATCCGCTGGGTGCGTTTGTCACCTGACAAGCCTGAACTGTTTCACCGGCCCTCGCGGCCGGTTTTTTTATGCCTGCGCTTTGCCGGCTGGATGGGGATGTCGTCATCTACAACAAGGATGGGCCTGCGCCGCAATGCACTGCGCCTGCCGGGTGGCAGACGCAGTGGGTAGGGATGGGCTCAGGGCAGGTCGAGGGTGAAGCGGGCGCCCCCGAGCGGGGATTCATCCACCATGATCTGGCCGCCGTAGCTGTGCACGATTTCGGTGACCACCGCCAGCCCGATGCCCTGGCCAGGGGAGCTGTCGGCGCGCACTCCGCGCTGAAAGATATGCTGCGACTTGCCGGGGTCGATGCCGGGGCCGTCGTCCTCGATTTCGATCCGCAGCCGGTCGAGCCGGCGGCTCACCGTCACCTTGATCTCGCTGATGGCGAACTTGAAGGCGTTGTCGAGCAGGTTGCCCATCAGCTCCATCAAGTCCCCCTGCTCGCCGGCGAAGAAGACGTCGTCATCGAACTTGAAGCGGGTCTGCAGCTTCTTGTGGCGATAGACCTTGGCGAGGCTGGCCAGCAGCTTCTCGATGAGGGGCACCGGCTCGGTGCCCTTGCTGGCGAGGCGCTTGCGGCCGGTGACGGCGCGGCGCAGCTGGTACTGGATGATCTGATCCATGGTCAGGATCTGCTCATTGATGTTGTCGTGGATGTCGCGCCCCAGCTTGACCTCCTGCGCCGTCATCTGGATCAGCGCCAGCCGGGTTTTCAGGCTGTGGGCCAGATCGTTGAGGGCGTGCTGGTAGCGCTGGGTCTGCTGGCGTTCGTTTTCCAGCAGCTGGTTGACCGACTCGGTCAGCGGCGTCAGTTCCCGCTCATAGTCGTTGGAGAGCGCCTCCCGCTTGCCGGCCCGGATCTCGTCCATCTGGCGCGCCATGGTGCGCAGGGAGCCCAGGCTCCAGAAACTGGTGAGCAGCAGCAGGGCGCCGAGCAGGGAGTAGGCGAGCAGGGCCTGGCGGATGCACTGGTAGAGGTAATCACGGGTCTGGGCCAGGTAGCGCTTGGCCGAATCGACCATCACCACGTAATAGGTGGTGGGGCCGTCGCCGTGATTGCGCAAAAAGCGCAGGCTGTAGATGAAGTAGCTCTCGCCGTTCTTGATGGTGTGGCGCTTGAAGAAGTAGTCCTGATCCAGCCCGCCCAGATACTTCATCAGATCCTGGCAGATGGTGTCCCTGGCCTGGATCACCTCCGGCATGTGCATGCTGGACCAGCTCAACTGGCCGTCGGCCCGGCAGATCAGGGTATCCAGATTGGGGTCGACGGCATCCGGGGTGATCCGGCCCAGATCCGTGGTGGCATGGGCGTCCGGCAGCTTGGAGGAGAACAGCTTGGAGAGGTTCTCCTGCATGCGGGTGCTGGCCTTCTGGGCCTGCTCCTCGGTGTGACCCAGATAGAGGATGTAGACCGAGAAGGCCATGATGAGCGCGATGACCAGCATGGCGCTCAGCATCAGCTTGATGTGCAGCGAGCGGCGGATGAAGCGCATGGGGCGCAGCAGACGAGAGTCCATCAGTTGCACGACAGGTTGAAGATGTAACCCTGGCGGCGGATGGTGGAGATGGGCTGGATGGTCCCCTCCGGATCCAGCTTCTTGCGCAGCCGGCTCACCATCACCTCGATGGTGTTGGGGTCTCCTTCACCGTCGCCGTAGAGCTGGTCCAGCAGCTGCTGCTTGGAGACCACCTGGCGGGCGTTGCGCATCAGGTATTCGAGGATCAGGTATTCAAAGCTGGTGAGCACCACCGGGGTGCCGGCGATGGTCAGCTCCTTGCGGGAGAGATCCAGCTCGTAGTCGCCGGCCTTGACCCTGGGGGAGATGAAGCCGGCGCTGCGGCGCACCAGGGCGTTGAGGCGGGCCAGCAGCTCGTCCTTCTGGAACGGCTTGACCAGGTAGTCGTCCGCCCCGGCTTCCAGCCCTTCCACCTTGTCCTGCCAGTTGCCACGCGCGGTCAATACGATGATGGGAAAGGGGATCTGCTGCTCGCGCAGCTGGCGGATGAGCTGCAGGCCGTCCATGTCCGGCAGGCCCAGATCGATGATGGCCACGTCGATGGGATAGTCGGCGGCGTAATGCAGTGCCACCTGGGCACTGTCGGTGCTGTATACCTGATTCTGGGCTTCGGTCAGCAGGGTGCTGAGGTGGTGATTGAGCAGCTTGTCGTCTTCGACCAACAATATTTTCATAAGGTGCGCGATCATGGGGATCCAGGCTGTCAATTAGATGGTTTATGCCGGGGAGAGTCAATCCGGATCCTAACAGGAGTGCCTGTATCGGGACTGAATCAGTGTCTCCTTTATGGTGCCGTGAGTACCCCCTCTCCGGTATACCGCCAGGTATACCGTCTCAACAAGGCCAGCAGTTCGTCGTGGCGGTCGGATTCTTCGAGTGGTCCTGTGTCCATCACTGGTCGGTCTCGCAGAAGATATCGAGGTGACAGACGATACTGGTCAGGGGACGTCCGTGGCGGGTTGCCGCCTCGGATTTGTAATCAAGAACCAAGGTGGCCTTGCTGAACAACGGTCTCTTGGGGTTGCGCCCGGTACGGCGGCACAAGGAACATCAACAAAAAAGCCAGTCAGGGTCACTGACTGGCTTTTTTTATTGGCGCCTGCCGGACAGGCGCCATCATGGACTGCGGACTTAGCCTATCAGGCTGGCCCAGAGGTCGTATTCGTCCGCTTCGTCGATGCGGACCTTGACCAGATCGCCGGGTTTGAGGCCGGTTTCACCGTTCAGGTAGACCAGACCGTCGATTTCGGGGGCATCGGCGAAGGAGCGGCCGGTAGCACCCTCTTCGTCCACCTCGTCAATCAGCACAGTCATCTCCTTGCCGACCTTGCGGGCCAGCTTGCGAACGGAGACCTGCTGCTGCAGTTCCATGAAACGCTGGAAGCGCTCTTCCTGTACTTCTTCCGGCACAGGATCCGGCAGTTCGTTGGCCTTGGCACCCTCGACCGGGCTGTATTTGAAGCAGCCGACGCGATCCAGCTCCGCCTTGTCGATGAAGTCCAGCAGCATCTGGAACTCTTCTTCGGTCTCGCCGGGGAAGCCGACGATAAAGGTGGAGCGCAGGGTGATCTCGGGGCAGATCTCGCGCCACTTCAGGATGCGCTCCAGGGTGCGCTCGACGGTGCCGGGGCGCTTCATCAGCTTCAGAATGCGCGGGCTGGCGTGTTGCAGCGGGATGTCGAGGTAGGGCAGCACCTTGCCATCGCGCATCAGCGGTATGATGTCATCCACGTGGGGGTAGGGGTAGACGTAGTGCAGACGCACCCAAATGTCGAGCTTGGCCAGCTCTTCGCACAGGGCCACCATGCTGGTCTTGACCGGCATGCCGTCATAGAAACCGGTGCGGTGCTTGACGTCCACGCCGTAGGCGGAGGTGTCCTGGGAGATCACCAGTATCTCTTTGACGCCGGCTTCTTTCAGGCGCTTGGCTTCGGCCAGCACTTCGCCGATGGGGCGGCTCACCAGATCCCCGCGCATGGAGGGGATGATGCAGAAGGTGCAGCGGTGGTTGCAGCCTTCAGAGATCTTCAGATAGGCGTAGTGACGGGGGGTCAGTTTGACGCCGTGGGCCGGCACCAGGCTGGTGAAGGGGTTGTGGGTCGGCTTGGCCACGTACTTGTGGACGTGACCCAGCACCTCTTCATAGGCGTGGGGACCGGTGATCTCGAGCACCTTGGGGTGGATCTCGCGGATCTGGTTCTCTTTGGCACCGAGGCAACCGGTGACGATCACCTTGCCATTCTCGGCCAGGGCTTCGCCGATCGCTTCCAGGGATTCCTGTACCGCGCTGTCGATGAAGCCGCAGGTGTTGACCACCACCAGCTCCGCATCGTCATAGCTGGGCACCACGTCGTACCCTTCGGTACGCAGCTGGGTCAGGATGCGCTCGGAATCGACCAGGTTTTTGGGGCAACCCAAGGAGACGAATCCTACTTTGGGGGCCTGTTTTGTGTTGGACATCGCTCAATCACTCTTAGGTGGCTCTCTTATAAGGGCGCGGATTTTACCGGAATGGCTAACCAAAAACTATACAGCCAGCACGGCAGAATCGAACAATATCTCTGACGGGGTCAGATTGTCCGTGCGTAGCAGCCGCGACGGGTGTCTCTTGCGGGATGTTGTTTGCATAGACGCTGGTTGCGTCATTATTGATATTTCAATCAACCTGTTGGGAGGGGAAGGGCGGGTATCACTATACTCCCAGCAGGCACATCAAGGGGGAAGGGTGAGATGGATAGCTCATTTGGCGAGAAAATGCAGAATGTGCACGCCACGCTCAGGCAGCGCTTTGACAAGTTGAGCCGGGTGGCCATCGCTATCTATGACCAGCATACGGATCAGCTCAAGACCTTTGCCCACAGTACGGAGGGGCGATCCCCTCTGGTTCAGTACGAGGTCAAGTTGAGCGAGGTACCCTCCCTGCGCTATCTGGCCGAGCATAAACAGCCCCGCGTGCTCGACAATCTGGATTCCCTGCTGGGTTCGCGCTCGGAACACAGCCTCAAACTGCTGGCGGCCGGTTATGAGTCAAGCTACACCGAGCCGCTGCTGTTCAACAACAAGCTGTTCGGCTTTCTGTTTTGCGATGCGAAAGAATCTGGTTACTTCGATGCGGCCATTCGCACTGAGCTGGCGGCCTATGCCCAGATCCTGGCGGCCATCATTGCGGTGGAGTTTTTCTCCATTCAGACCCTGAGCGGAGCCCTCAGCACGGCGCGGGAGTTCAGTCGCTACCGGGATGAAGAGACTGCCAACCATCTACATCGTATGTCGGCGTATTCTCGTCTGATTGCCAAGACGCTGGCCCCCGCTCACGGCCTGAACGACGAGGAGGTGGAGTTTATCTATCTCTTTTCCGAGCTGCACGACATCGGCAAGATTGCAGTACCAGATGCCATACTGCTCAAACCGGGCAAGCTGACGCCGGAAGAGTTCGAGATCATGAAGATCCACCCTGGCAAAGGGAGGGAGATGATTAGCCTGATGATCAACGAATTTGGTCTTGATGGCATTCACCACACCGACATGTTGAAGAACATCATCGCTTGTCACCACGAGCGATTCGACGGCAATGGTTACCCGCAGGGGCTGGCGGGGGAGGCGATCCCGCTGGAGGCCCGCATCGTTGCGGTGGCCGATGTGTTCGATGCCCTCACCAGCGAGCGTCCTTACAAGCAGGCCTGGGCCTTCGAGAGTGCTATCGAATATATCGAGGAGCATGCCGGCAGCCAGTTTGATCCCGCCTGCGTCGAGGCAGCGCTTTGCAACAAGGAGGCGTTTCTCCTCATACATCAGCAGTATCAGGATCCCGACACCCACTAGGGCTGCCGCCATTGCGTACTCCTTCACTCAAGCATGTCGTCCCACCTTATCCGCAAGTCATGCCGGTCACGGTACTCCTCGATGGGGAATTCAGCTGCAGGTGTGGCCTGGGCTTCCCCCCTTGCCCTGCTGACACCCGGTTTTCCCTTCGCGGTGGCAGCATCCCCCCTGGCAAGCATGACGGCCATGCTCGTCTGCATTGGTGTGACTGACGGGCTTGATGGCGTGAATGATGGATGGGCGAGCCTTGCACCGGGACGGACGACCCTGACTGGCTTCAGTCAGTGGCAGCAGGCTGCTCGATGTCAGCAGTTGCGGCCACGGCAAGCGCGCTGAGCGACACTGCATCACTTGCATGCCACTGGCGAGCAGGCGTCCCAGCATGCGTTCACCTATGTTGCGCACCAGCACCCGATCGACCTGATGGGCCTTGAGCGCCGCCAGCAGCGCCTGCTTGCCGCTGCAGCCCTCGCCAGCCGCCGGGTTGGGCAGGGTGGCGAGCACGGCACCCTCCGGGCTCATGATCTGCAGTTGTTCGGCGCGAGTAAAGTGTGCGGCCAGCCGGCCCTGGCTCAGCATGACGGCGCTGTTGGTTGTCTGGTTATCTGTTTGATTCATTGAAATTCTTCTCCATGAGGTTCGGGGTCGCCGGCCTGCATCATCAGGGCTTTGCCCTGGCTCAGGCAGTCCACCACCTTGTAGCGCGCTTTTTTCAGTATGTTGGCCAGGGTCTGACGGGAGACGCCCATCACCAGGGCGGCCTGTTGTTGCTGCATGCCTTCCAGATCTACCAACCGCAGCGCCTCGAACTCGTCGGCGGCCAGGGTGATCTTTTCCAGCTGGTGCATGGGGCGGCCATTGGGTTTGAAGCAGCTGTTGGCGGGGCGGCCGCAGATCTGGCGGGCAATCTTGGGTCTGGGCATGGGGGCTCCTGATTGGCATATGCCATATATCTCGATGGTAATTAGCATATGCTAATTAAGGGAAGATGTGATTCAGGTACATGATCGGCTGATCCGAACGAGCAGCACGAGCGGCACCAGCGTATTGCCCTGATGTGATGGGGCGCAGTGATGTATATGGGCAAAGGTGGTTCAGTCATCGGGTTTTGCTCGTGACTTGATCATTTCAATGATTCTTGTATAATTGAAATGACAAATCGTTGAGAACAAGGGTGAACAGCATGGACAAAGAGACGGCCACCAAGGTGTTTGAATCGCTTGCCTCCGGCATTCGGCTGGATGTGTGGCGGTTGCTGGTGAAAGCGGGGCTGGATGGGCGGGTCGCGGGCGAATTGGCCAGCGAACTCGATGTCGCCCCCAATACCCTGTCGTTTCATCTCAAGGCCATGCTCAATGCCGGCCTGCTGTCGGTGGCGCAGGAAGGGCGCTTCCTGCGTTACCGCGCCAACATTCCCTTGATGCTGGACATGATCGGCTATCTCACCGAGGAGTGCTGCGCCGGCCATCCCGAGGCGTGTGGCATGATGCGCGCCGAGTCTGCCTGCTCCCCCCATGTTCTGCCTGCGCAGCCCTGCTGCAACAAGGAGTAATGCCATGTCAGCCATTCAGATTTTTGATCCCGCTCTCTGCTGTTCCAGCGGTGTCTGCGGCACTCAGGTCGATCAGGCGCTGGTCACCTTCGCCGCTGACGTGGCCTGGGCCAAGGAGCAGGGAGTTGCCATCGAGCGTTTCAATCTGGCGCAGCAACCCATGCAGTTTGCCGAGACATCGGCTGTCAGCACTTTTCTGACCGACTCGGGGGAGGAGGGGTTGCCGCTGGTGCTGGTGGAGGGTCAGGTGGTGTTGACCGGCCGCTATCCGAGTCGCAGCGAGCTGGCCCGCTATGCGGGTCTGCCCGCGCCGCAGGCGGCCATCAAGGGGATCGTCAAGGGGGATTGCTGCTCCGGCAGCGGTTGCTGCTGATCCCCTGAGTCAACCCAGATTGCCCAGCCGGGCTCGTCACTCTGTCGACAGGAGTTCGTCATGTTTCAGTTTCTGACCGATCCGCCCCCCTTTCTCTTCTTCACCGGCAAGGGCGGGGTGGGCAAGACCTCGCTGGCCTGCGCCAGCGCGGTGGCGTTGTGTGATTCTGGCAAGCGGGTGCTGCTGGTGAGCACGGATCCCGCCTCCAACGTGGGGCAGGTGTTTGCCACCGAGATCGGCAATCGCGTCACCGCCATCGCCGCAGTGCCGGGTTTGTCGGCGCTGGAGATAGATCCCCCCGCAGCGGCCAAGGCCTATCGGGAGCGGATCGTCGGACCGGTACGCGGCAAGCTGCCCGAGCGCGTGGTGCGCAGCATAGAGGAGCAGCTCTCCGGCGCCTGCACCACCGAGATTGCTGCCTTTGACGAGTTCACCGCTCTACTCACTGACCAAACGTTGCTGGCCGAGTATGACCATATCGTGTTTGATACGGCGCCCACCGGCCACACCATCCGGTTGCTGCAATTGCCGGGGGCCTGGAGCGAGTTTCTGGAGCAAGGCAAGGGGGATGCCTCCTGCCTTGGCCCGCTGGCGGGGCTGGAGAAACAGCGCAGCCAGTATGCCGACGCGGTCGCCGCACTGGCCGATGCTGCCCACACCCGGCTGGTGCTGGTGGCTCGCGCCCAAAGTTCCACCCTGCGGGAAGTGGCCCGCACCCACGAGGAGCTGGCCGCCATCGGCCTGTTGAACCAGCAGCTGGTGATCAATAGCCTCTTCCCCGAGGACGCCATCGCCGGTGACGGGCTGGCCCTGGCGCTCTGGCAGCGTGAGCAGCAGGCTCTTGCCGCCATGCCGGTGGCCCTAAGGGCCTTGACGCAGGATCAGATCCCGCTGCTGGCCACCAATCTGGTGGGCGTTGAGAGCCTGCGTCAGTTGCTGCAACCCTGTGCATCCAAAGGGAGTCAGGTATCCGTTGCCCAGCCTCACGACAGTGTGACCCAACCCGATCTGGGGACGCTGGTGGACGAGCTGGCCGCCGACGGCCATGGCCTCATCATGCTGATGGGCAAGGGCGGGGTAGGCAAGACCACGCTGGCGGCCGCCGTGGCGGTGGAGCTGGCAAGCCGCGGTTTGCCGGTTCACCTCACCACCTCGGATCCCGCTGCTCATCTGAGCGAGACGCTGGCTGGTAGCTTGCCCCATCTTGAGATGAGCCGTATCGACCCCCACGCCGAGACCGAGCGTTACCGTGCCCAGGTGCTGGCTACCAAGGGGGCTGCGCTGGACGAGCAAGGTCGGGCACTGCTGGAGGAGGATCTGCGCTCCCCCTGTACCGAGGAGATCGCCGTGTTTCAGGCCTTCTCGCGCATTATCCGCGAGGCGGGCAAGCGCTTCGTGGTGATGGATACCGCTCCGACCGGCCACACCCTGCTGCTGCTCGACGCCACCGGTGCCTACCACAGGGAGATCGCCCGCCAGATGGGGAGCAAGGAGCTGCACTTCACCACCCCCATGATGCAGTTGCAGGACCCCAAACAGACCAAGGTGCTGATCGTGACGTTGCCCGAGCCGACGCCGGTGCAGGAGGCGGCCAATCTGCAGGCCGATCTGCGCCGGGCCGGCATCGAGCCCTGGGGATGGCTCATCAACCACAGTTTGCAGCAAGCCGCAGTCAGCTCGCCTTTGCTGCAACTGCGGGCCGAGCGCCAGTTGCCCCATATCGAAGCGGTCGAGCGGCAGCACGCCAGCCGTTACGCCGTGGTGCCGCTGCTCGCCGAGGAGCCGGTGGGGCCGGATGCCCTGCGCCGCCTCTGCCAGCACCATTGAGCTGCCGGGGCGGCTTGAATATGCCGTTAACTTGTTATGAACCCTTGTTTCGAACCTCTTTTTTGAACAAATAGGAGATGCGGGATTGCGCCGCATCGGGAGCTGTGATGTCTGCAACCTGTGATGCCAAGGCAGTCCCTGCCATCGGTTTTTTTGAACGTTATCTGACCGCCTGGGTCGCCCTCTGCATTCTGGTGGGGATTGGTCTGGGGCAGGGGTTGCCGGATCTGTTCAAGGCAATCGGCGCCATGGAGGTGGCCAGGGTCAACCTGCCGGTGGGGCTGCTTATCTGGGTGATGATCATCCCCATGCTGCTCAAGATTGATTTTGGCGCCCTGCATCAGGTGAAGGGTCACCTCAAGGGGATTGGGGTCACGCTCTTTATCAACTGGCTGGTCAAGCCCTTCTCCATGGCCTTCCTTGGCTGGCTGTTTATCCGCGTGCTGTTTGCCGACTGGTTGCCAGCGGATCAGCTCGACAGCTACGTCGCGGGGCTGATCCTGCTGGCGGCGGCCCCCTGTACCGCCATGGTGTTTGTCTGGAGTCGCCTCACCAACGGCGATCCCTACTTCACCCTGTCGCAGGTGGCGGTGAACGACCTCATCATGGTGTTTGCCTTCGCGCCGCTGGTGGCGCTGCTGCTCGGGGTCTCCAGCATAGTGGTGCCCTGGGATACCCTGCTCACCTCTGTGGTGCTCTATATCGTCATCCCTGTCATCATCGCCCAGCTGCTGCGCAATGCCTTGCTGCAAAAGGGGCATGATCATTTTGACGGCGTCATGACCCGCATCCAGCCCTGGTCGGTGGCGTCCCTGCTGCTCACCCTGGTGCTGTTGTTCGCCTTTCAGGGCAATGCCATCATCGAGCAGCCACTGGTTATTGCCCTGTTGGCGGTGCCAATCCTGATCCAGGTGCTGTTCAACTCGGGGCTCGCCTACTGGCTCAACCGCAAGGTGGGGGAGAAGCACTCGGTCGCCTGCCCTTCAGCCCTCATCGGCGCCTCTAACTTCTTCGAGCTGGCGGTGGCCGCCGCCATCAGCCTGTTCGGCTTTCACTCCGGCGCCGCGCTCGCCACCGTGGTCGGCGTGCTGATCGAGGTGCCGGTCATGCTGCTGGTGGTGCGCGTGGTCAACGCCAGCAAACCTTGGTACGAAGCGGGCCTGCGCCGCTAAGGTTTGCTATCTATTTTTTATTCACTTGAGCCATGAGAGACACGCAAATGAGTGCAATCACTATCTATCACAACCCGGAATGTGGTACCTCCCGCAACACCCTGGCGCTTATTCGCAACAGCGGCGTCGAGCCCACCGTGATCCACTATCTGGAGACGCCCCCCTCCCGCGCCCAGCTGGTGGCGCTGATCGCCGCCATGGGCATGCCGGTGCGCGAGCTGCTGCGCAAGAACGTGTCCCCCTACGAGGCGCTCGCTCTGGCGGAAGATCGCTTCAGCGATGATGAGCTGATCGATGCCATGCTGGCCCACCCGATCCTCATCAACCGCCCCATCGTTGTCACCCCCCTTGGCACCAGGTTGTGTCGCCCGTCGGAGCTGGTGCTCGATATTCTGCCCGATCAGCAAAAAGGGGCCTTCGCCAAGGAGGATGGCGAGCAGGTGGTGGATGCGGGCGGCAAGCGCCTCAAGTAATACCCGCGCTCAGGCAGACATGATGAATGATCACGAGGGCGCCAGGCGCCCTCGTGCACAAGCGCGCGGGTGCCGATGGCGGCACTTATTGACCACGTCGTGAGCATCGCCTTATCCGGCGGCGTCCAAATCTGCTACTGTGACCATCGATTCATCACAGAGGGTGGAGAACAGCATGAAGATTCGATTCCTGGTGATTGCAACGACGCTGGCACTGGCGTCGGCCCCCGGTCTGGCCGATTGGGCGAAGCTGAAGGCGGCTGCGACCGACCTTGGCATTGCTGTGAGTGACACCAGCAAGGAGGCGTGGCAAAGCGTGACCGACTTCTCCAAGGAGACCTGGGCGTCCGTCTCCCAGTGGGGTTCGGAGGCGTTCAATACCGCCGGGGTCTGGACCGACAAGAGCATAGCGACCGGCAAGGAGTGGCTGGTGGTGGCCGACAAGAAACTCGACGAGATGCTCGAGCCCAAGACGGCCGACGAGGCGCGACTCGCCCTCGACACCATGGCCGATACCGCGCTGGTGCGACTGTTCAACGAACAGCCTTCCGCCAAGTTGTTGTTTGACAAGGCCTATGGCTATGCAGTGTTTGATTCGCGCAAGTTCTCCCTGATGCTGCATACCAACCAGGGCGCCGGAGTAGCGGTCGATCGCAAACGCGGTCAGCACACCTACATGAAAATGTTCGGTGCCGGCCTTGCGGCCGGGCTCGGTGGTAAGTTTTACCAGCAAGTGATCCTGTTTGAAGACAAGGCCAGGTTCGATGCCTTCGTGACTCAGGGCTGGGAGGCCACCTCGGAGATGGGGGCCGTCGCAGGCAAGGACAGCGCCGAGCTCACCGCCAAGTACAACGGCGGCATGGCCATCTACCAGATCGGCGAGAAGGGTCTGCTGCTAGATGCCAATATCTCGGGATCCAAATACTGGGTGGACGAGGATCTGACCAAGTAAAAATACGTTGCAATAATGGCAAGTATTTTTTCTTCTATCATGTTGAAATACTGTCTGTTTAAATGATGCGACTTGCAGTAAAAAGAGGGCCTCGGGCCCTCTTTTTTCATGGGCGAAAGGATGAATATGTCGTTGCATCAGGAGAGTGGTATGGATCAAGCACAGGAACCCGCAGTCGCCGCACAGGCCCAGAGCCGGGAGTGGGACAGACAGAGTATCTATCTGCGCCTGCAGGAAGGGATCCCCATGGCCTTCTGGGTTTGGGGCGATCTGGTTGCTCCCCTCGAGCCCAGGCCCGATCTGTTCGAGCATGATGGCGGGTTTGACTGGGGCCGACCACAGGCGGCAACCATGGCCCTGGCGGTCGCCATCATCGCCAAGCTGGTGGACGTGGGGCTGGTCGCGCCTGAGCAGGCGAGCGCCAAGGCGTCCTACCTGCATGATGAGGTACTGGTCAAGCTGCCTGCCGGTGAACACTATGATCTTCACCTCAGTTACCTGAGGTTGCTGCTGGCGTAAGCGGCCAGTCTCCATTTCCTGATACCCAGCCGTCACTTGCGGCGAGCATGCCACCCTCTGGCGGGGTGGTTGCACCATTCCTGTTAAACAGACCTTCTCCATTTCTCGGTAAGTTGCTCTGGTTGGCACCCTAATTGCTTGTTGCCTGTCAGCGTCAATGATTTGTCTGGGGATGGAATATGGAAATTAGTGCAAGCAGCCTGATGCAAGAGATGCAGGCACTCAAGGTGGAAGCCGGAGCGACACCGCTGGCTCAGCCCGGTCGTCAGGTCACGTCCGACTTTGGTCAGTTGCTGCAGCAGGCCCTTGGCAACGTCAACGAGTTGCAAGGGGCCGCCAATGATCTGCGCACTCGCTTCGACATGGGCGACAAGTCGATCGACCTGTCCGAGGTGATGATCGCCGGCCAGAAATCCTCTATCGCCTTCGAGGCAACGGTGCAGGTGCGTAACAAGATGGTCGATGCCTACAAGACCATCATGAACATGCCGGTATAAGGATCGTAAATCGTGGCGACTGAGCATCATGAACATGTCAGCAATAAGGACATAAATCGTGGCTACTGACCAAAACGGCGAACTGCTGATGCACGATGAGGGCTCCGCCGCCCTCGATGAGAATGAGCAGAAGAGTTCCGCACTCGGCTTCCTGTCCAACACGGATGTGCTGCGGCAAATCACCCTGATCCTGGGCTTGGCCATCTGCCTGGCGATCGCCGTTTTTATCCTGCTGTGGGGCAAGGAGCCGGACATGCGTCCGCTTGGCACCTACAGTACCCAGGAACTGGTTTCTACCCTCGATTATCTGGATCAGCAGAAGATCCCCTATGAGGTGGATGGCAAGAGCGTGCTGGTCAGCGCCGAAAACTATGCCGATATCCGCCTGCGTCTGACCCGTGCCGGTCTCGCTACCAATACCGATGCCAGCAACGATGGCGAGTCCATCTTGCTCAAGGACTCCAGCTTCGGTGTCAGCCAGCGCATGGAGACGGAGCGCCTCAAGCTGAGCCGCGAGCGCCAGCTGGCGAGCGCCATTGAGCAGTTCCAGAACGTGGCCAAGGCCCAGGTGCTGCTGGCCATTCCCAAGGACAACGTATTCGCCCGCAACGAGCGCAAACCCAGTGCGACCGTGGTGCTGAACCTCAAGGGCAACGCCCTCGGCCAGGGGGAAGTAGACTCCATCGTCGACATGGTCGCCTCGGCCGTGCACGGCCTGGAGCCGACTCGCGTCACCGTGACCGATCAGAGCGGCCGCCTGCTCAACTCGGGTTCCCAGGATCCCGTTTCTGCCCAGACTCGCAAGGAGTTTGCGATGCAGCAGAAGCAGGAGCTGGAGTACAAACAAAAAATTGACGCCATCCTGATACCCGTACTTGGCGCCGACAATTATACGGCGGAGGTTGATCTCTCCCTCGACTTCTCCCAGCAGGAACAGACCCGCAAGACCTACAACCCGGACTTGCCGGCCGTGCGCTCCGAGATGACCCTGGAAGAGAACAGCGCCAATGGCAGCAGCGGCGGTATACCCGGCGCACTCTCCAACCAGCCACCGGCCGCCTCCAATATTCCCCAGCAGGCGACCGGCCCCAATGCCGATGCCAGTGCCGCTGCCTCCGGTCGCTCCCGCAAGGAGGCGACCCGCAACTTCGAACTGGATACCACGGTCAGCCATATTCGGCGCCAGATGGGTGGCATTCGTCGCATGACAGTCTCGGTCGCGGTGGATTACAAATCGGCCACCGCCGCCGATGGCAAGGTGACCCGCGAGGCGCGCACCCAGCCTGAACTCGATACCCTGCGCCGTTTGCTGAGCGGCGGGCTTGGCTTTGATGTGACCCGCGGTGATACTCTGGAAGTGGTCGCCATCCCGTTCAACCGGCCAGAGCTTGAGAACGTGGCCGAAGCGCCCATCTACGAGCAACCCTGGTTCTGGCGCGCGGTGCGCATCGCCGCCTCCGTGCTGGTCATCATAGTGTTGATCGTCACAGTCGTGCGGCCCATGCTCAAGCGCCTGCTCTACCCGGATGCACGTCCGGAAGGGGATCTGGATCTGGACAACAGCATAGTGCTGGGCGGGGATGACGAGCTCAGTCTGCTGGCCGCTCAGGCCGAGTCCGAGCCGGTGTTCGGGGTACGTGACGGCCATCTGAAACTGCCGGATCTGCACCGTGACGAGGATTTGCTCAAGGCGGTACGTGCGCTGGTGGCGAACGAACCGGATCTGGCCGCACAGGTCATTAAAGAATGGGTAACGAACAAAGATGCCTGAAGAAAGTAAGACCCAAGTCACCGGCAATGACATTACCGACAGCCAGCGCCAGATCCTGGACCAGATGAGCGGGATGGAGATGGCGGCTGTGCTGATGCTGAGCCTCAACGAAGAGGATGCCGCCCAGATCTTCCGCCATCTCGAGCCCAAGCAGGTGCAGCGGCTCGGCATGTCCATGGCCTCCATGTCTGACTTCAGTCACGACCGGGTGGCGGCGGTACACCGTCAATTCATCGACGATATCCAGAAATACACCAACATCGGCATCGGCAGCGAAGACTTCGTGCGCAAGGCGCTGGTGGCCGCCCTTGGCGAAGACAAGGCCAGCAATCTGGTGGATCAGATCATCCTGGGTTCCGGTGCCCGTGGCCTCGATTCCCTCAAGTGGATGGATGCCCGCCAGGTCGCCAGCATCATCCAGAACGAACACCCGCAGATCCAGACCATCGTCCTCTCCTATCTGGAGCCGGAGCAGTCCGCCGAGATCCTGAGTCAATTCCCGGAGCAGGTGCGCCTGGATCTGGTGATGCGCATTGCCAACCTGGAAGAAGTACAGCCGGCGGCGTTGCAAGAGTTGAACGACATCATGGAGAAACAGTTCGCCGGTGCGGCGGGTGCCCAGGCAGCCAAGATGGGCGGCCTGAAGGCGGCGGCCAACATCATGAACTACCTGGATACCAACATCGAAGGCCAGCTGATGGACTCCATCCGCGAGTCGGACGAAGAGATGAGCCAGCAGATCCAGGACTTGATGTTCGTGTTCGAAAACCTCATCGATGTGGACGATCGCGGTATCCAGACCATGCTGCGGGAAGTGCCGGGGGATCTGCTGCAGCGGGCCCTCAAGGGCTCCGACGACCAGATGCGCGAGAAGGTGTTCAAGAACATGTCCAAGCGGGCCGCCGAGATGCTGGCGGACGATCTGGAGGCCATGGGGCCGATCCGGGTCTCCGAGGTGGAAGCGGCCCAGAAAGAGATCCTCTCCATCGCCCGCCGTCTGGCGGATGCCGGCGAGATCATGCTGGGTGCCGGTGGCGGCGAGGAGTTCCTCTAAACCATGGACCATCAACTATACGGTGTCGCCGGGCCGCATCTGGTAGTGGCGAGGAGCGCTTCTAAAGCATGAACAACAAGCTGCGTGGCTATGTACGCCCCGACGGGGACGACGCACGGGTCGAAGCTTGGGGCTGGCCAGAGATGGAAGTCGAATCCGAGGTCGAGACCAATGCTCTTGGACTGACGCCAGACTGGTATCAGCAACAGGAAGTGGAGGCACCGGTCGAGGAGCCGGCAGAGGAGCCGACTCCCAGCATCACGGCAGAGGAACTGGAAGCCATCCGTCAGGCCGCCTGGGACGAGGGCATGGCCGAAGGCCAGGCCGCCGGTTTTGCCAAGGGGCTGGAGGAGGGCAAGCTTGAAGGCCTGCAACAGGGTCATGCCGCTGGGTTGGAGCAGGGCAAGGAGGAGGGGCTGGCCATGGGCCGCGAGCTGGTGGATCAGCAACTGGCCCACTGGCAGTCACTGGTTGATCGTCTCGCCACCCCCCTCAACGAGCTGGATCAGGCGGTGGAGCAGCAACTCATCGCCTTGGTGCTGCAGCTGACCCGCGCCCTCATCCGGCACGAGGCCGAGACGTCTCCCCGTATCCTGCTGGAGGCCCTCAAACAGGGGTTGGCCTTGCTGCCTGCCGCCGAGCAGGGCGTCACCCTGATGCTGCATCCCGATGACATCACCCGGGTCGAGCAGGCGTTCGGGGTGGAAGAGTGCGCCAAGCGTCACTGGCGGTTGCAGAGCGATCCCACCCTCTCCCCCGGCGACTTGCAGCTGGCGACCGAACTCTCCAGCATCGACCTGACGCTGTCGGGACGCATCGATCAGCTGCTGCGCAACTTCTTGCGGGACAATCACGAATAACCTGCGACGGGCCGGCGCAAGCCGGCACGTCGCAGGCATGACCCATCTCAATATCGCTTTCAGGAGGCCAGATGAGCGGCTCGTTACTCACTCGGTTGCAAGGGTATCGGGTGCGCGATATCGCACCCAAGCCGCCCGTCGCCGGCAAGTTGACCCGGGTGGTGGGCCTCACGCTGGAAGCCATCGGCTGCCGCGCCGCCATCGGTGCCCTCTGTCGCATCGATACCCAAGACGGCATGCTGGAAGCGGAAGTGGTCGGTTTCTCCGGCGATCGCCTGTTTCTGATGCCGAGTGAACAGCTCAAGGGGGTCATTCCCGGTGCACGGGTGGTGCCTATCACAGAGGAGCATGGCATTCCGGTCGGCATGAACCTGCTGGGCCGGGTCATCGACGGCATAGGCCAGCCGCTGGACGGGCTCGGCCCCATTCTCTCCTCCCAGACGGTGCAGTTTGCCCAGCACCGCATCAATCCGCTCTCCCGTCGTCCCATCCATCAACCGATGGACGTGGGGGTGCGCGCCATCAACGCCGTGCTGACCGTGGGGCAGGGCCAGCGGATGGGGCTGTTCGCAGGCTCTGGCGTTGGCAAATCGGTGCTGCTCGGCATGATGACTCGCGGCTCGGTGGCGGACGTGGTGGTGGTGGGCCTCATCGGTGAGCGGGGCCGGGAAGTGAAAGAGTTCATCGAAGACATTCTGGGGGAGGAGGGGCGTGCCCGCTCCGTGGTGGTGGCTGCCCCGGCCGATGCCTCGCCGCTGATGCGCCTCAAGGGGTGCGAGACGGCGCTCGCCATTGCCGAATACTTTCGCGATCAGGGGCTCAACGTGCTGCTCTTGATGGATTCGTTGACCCGTTACGCCCAGGCCCAGCGGGAGATCGCGCTGGCGGTGGGCGAGCCACCGGCGACCAAGGGGTATCCGCCCTCGGTATTTGCCAAATTACCGGCGCTGGTGGAGCGGGCCGGCAATGGCAGTGACGGCCAGGGCTCCATCACTGCCTTCTTCACCGTACTGACCGAGGGGGATGATTTGCAAGACCCCATCGCCGACGCGGCGCGGGCCATTCTGGATGGTCATATCGTGTTGTCGCGCGAACTGGCCGATGCGGGCCACTACCCGGCCATCGACATCGAAAAATCCATCAGCCGGGTCATGCCCATGGTGACTTCGCCCCAGCACATGGAGCTGGCGCGGACTCTCAAGCAGTTCTACTCCCTCTATCAGCAGAACCGGGATCTCATCACCATAGGTGCCTATAGCCAGGGTTCGGATCCCCGCATCGATCGCGCCATCGTGCAAAAACCCTATCTGGATCAGTTCTTGCAGCAGGGAATGCGCGAGGTCATTCACTACGATGAGGGCCTGCAATCCCTGCAACTGGTGGCCATGCCCCTGATGCGTTGACGATGTGATGAAGAGGGAAGGCGGTCATGAGTAAAGGCTTGGTGATGTTGTCCGAGCGGCTGGTGGAGGCCGAACAGCAGGCGGCGCTGGCGTTGGCCAAGGCCCAGCAGGATCTGAAAATCTTCATGGAGCAGCAGGAGGCGCTCAACCAGTACCGCCAGATCTACCATCAGCAGTGGACAGATCGCGGCCTGCAGGGCATAGCAGCCCAGCAGAATGCCCAGTACCACGCCTTCATCAACAAGCTTGAGCAAGCGGCCACCCAGCAGTACGAAGGTGTGCTGCAGGTGCGCCAGGCATTGGCGTTGCGGCGCGAAGAGTGGCTGGCCGCCCAGCAGAGGCGCAAGGCGGTGGAGTTGCTGCTGGCCAAGCAGGCTGGGCGTGAGCAGTTGAAGGCCCAGCGTCAGGAGCAGAAGATGCTGGATGAGTACGCCATGCTGCGCCGCTTCCATCATTCTGGCCTGTAACTTGCTTTCTTCTGCCCATCCAGTGTGCGCCTCACCGCCATCGCGTTCGTGAGGGCCGCACCAGAACCCGATTGTCGTCAGGGATTTTCATCATGATGCAGACACTGCTTACCACTACCCCTCCCGTTCAGGCTGCTGCGCCTGCCGACAAGAGTGCTCAGCTCCCGCCCCCCTCCGACAGCGGCGAACCGACGCCGCAGGGTGAGCCGAAAGGCGGTTTCTCCGATGTGATGGCCAAGGCCCAGGCTGATGGTGCGCCTGTGACCAAGGCCGCTCAGGCTGCAGCGGGCGAGCCTAAGGCCGATGGTCAGGTCGTCACTGACCCGGTGGCCGGTGACAAAGGTGCCAGTGACAAGCACGCCGATGCCAAATCTTTGGCGAATGCCACCGAAGGCACGGCGGCCAGCGACGATAAAAAGAAGAAAATGGAGGAGGCCGAGAGCAGTGCCTCTCCCATCGATTTCTTGCAGCGTTTGCAAGATGCCCTCAAGCAGGACACCAGCCTGGTCTCCCCTGCGCCCCTCAACCTGGTAGCGACCGCGCCAGCCGTGGACACGGACGGCAATATGTTGCCGCAAGCGGGGGAGGACGCAGAGGCGGCCGATGTGCTGGTCGGCGCGGGCGACAAGCCGCTCAGCCTGGATGACAGAAAAGCCGCAACCGGCGCCGCCTTGCAGGCACAACAGGCCGCCAGCCTGCTCAAGGGGGAAGGGGTCGAGGTGCCGGCAGCTGAGGGCGAGGCGCAAGCCATGGAGAGCGATGCTGCCGCCATGGCTGCCCAGCTGAAAGAGGCCGGCAAGGAGCCGAAAGAGGCAGGCAAGGACAAAAGCGCGGCTGGCACCGACAAAGCGGGCAAGGCCGAACTCACCGGCGCCGAGCGGGCCGCCTTGCTGAGCAAGGTGTTGCCGACCGAGGCGGTGGACAAGGCCGCCAAAGGCGAGGGGAACAAGTCCGTCGAGATCGATGCCAGCGCCAAACCCGTCACTCCTCCCATGAGCAACAAGGAGGGTGCCGAGAAAGCACATCCCCAGCGTGCGATGGAGCAGGCCGTGCCCACCCAGACGAGCGCCACCAGGGCGTTTGAAGCGGGTCAGGAGCGGGCCGACACGGATACGACCCGCTCGGCGGATGGCGCTCAGGCCAGGGGCGCTGCCGAGGGGGGCGAGCAGCCCCAGGCCAGGGCGACCACGGCCGCCAAGTCCGAGAGTCCACTGGCCGCCGCTGGCAGCAGCGCCACGGCGCCGGCGGCCGAACCCGTGTTGACGGCCCCGCAACAGGTGCTGGCCAGCAGTGAATCCCAGGGGCCACAGGCCTCGCTGAGCGCCTTGTCGGCCGGGATCAAGCAGATGGAGGCCAGCGAAGGCCGCGAGGCTGCCAAGGTCAGGAGCGAGGTCAAGGTGGACGTGAAGCAGAAGGTGGCCGAGTTTGGCAAAGGCAGCGCCCTCGGGACCGAGTCCAGCACCCACGACAGTCATCACAGCCAGCAGGTGCAGCAGAACAGCCAGCCCCAGGTGGCCAACAACGACAGCAAACCCACGGTCGACATAGCGGCGCGGCGCGATCCCCAGAATCTGCCATACCTCAAGCTGGCCAATCCGGAGGCACCGGCCCAGCTGCACCAGAAGGTGAATCTGATGCTGGCGGACAAGTTGCAGCAGGCGGAGATCCAGCTCGATCCCCTCGGCCTTGGCAAGATGAAGATCCAGATCCAGATTGGCGCTGACAGCCAGGCCAACGTGCACTTCGTGGTACAACATGGTCAGACCCGCGAAATGCTGGAGCAGGCCATGCCACGGCTGCGTGATATGCTGGCCGGGCAGGGCATCCAGCTCGGTCAGACCGTGGTGCAACAGCAGCCGCAGCAACAGTCACAGGGCCAGTCGGCATTTGCCGGACAGGGCCAGCAAGGTCAAAAAGAGAGCGGAACTTTTGCCGAAACAGGCCAAACTGAGGCAGAGGTCACGGCCACAGGCAGTCGTTTGCTGACGGAATCGACAAACGACAGCGGAATTGATTTCTATGCTTGATGCCTGCCTGAGTAAGTTTATGATATCGAACAAGTTTGAGACTAGGGTGGACAAGGGATGGCAGATGATAACGAACTGACGCTGAAAGACCCGGCGGCAGGCAAGAAAAAGAAGCTGATCATGATCATCGCCCTGGCCGTGATTGTGCTGGGAGGCGGTGGTGCCGGTGCCTGGCTGATGCTGTCCGGCGGCGACAAGCCGGCGGCCGAAGCGTCGGCGGAAGGGAAGGATGCCAAGCCCAAGGAGACTGCGCCCCAGCCTTCGCTCTATGTGGGCATGCCGCGCCCCTTCGTGTTCAACGTTTCGGGTGGCGAGCGGGATCGACTGGTGCAGATCAAGATCCAGCTGATGGTGCGTGGTGCCGCCGATGAGACCCTGGCCAAGCAGAATATCCCCCTGATCGAAGGCACCTTGCTGCGGGTCTTCAGTGCTGCTACCAGCGAACAGCTGATGACCTTTGAAGGCAAGGAGAAGCTGCGCAAGGATTCACTGGAAGAGTGCCGTCGGGTGCTGAACGACCTGGTCTCTTCCCCCGTTATCGAACAAGTGCTGTTTACCGGCTTTGTAATGCAATAAGGGTGATGCGTGAGCGATCTGTTAAGCCAGGACGAAATTGATGCCCTCTTGCACGGTGTCGATGATGTCGAAGAGGAAGAGATAGGCGCGGCGGGTGATCCCGGCGTTGCCCAGTTCGACTTCTCCTCCCAGGACCGCATCGTCCGTGGTCGCATGCCGACCCTGGAGCTGGTGAACGAGCGCTTTGCCCGCCACATGCGGATCAGCCTGTTCAACATGATGCGCCGCACCGCCGAGGTCTCCATCAACGGCGTGCAGATGCTCAAGTTTGGCGAGTACGTCCATACCCTGTTCGTGCCGACCAGCCTGAACATGGTGCGCTTCCGTCCGCTCAAGGGCACGGCCCTCATCACCATGGAAGCCCGCCTGGTGTTCATCTTGGTGGAGAACTTCTTCGGCGGCGATGGCCGCTATCACGCCAAGATCGAGGGGCGCGAGTTTACCCCCACCGAGCGGCGCATCATCCAGATGCTGCTCAAGCTGGTGTTCGAGGATTACAAGGATGCCTGGGCACCCGTGATGGATGTGGGCTTCGAATACCTCGACTCCGAGGTGAACCCGGCCATGGCCAACATCGTCAGCCCCACCGAGGTGATCGTGGTGAGTTCGTTCCACATCGAGCTCGATGGCGGCGGCGGCGATTTCCACGTGGCCATGCCTTACTCCATGCTGGAGCCCATCCGCGAGCTGCTGGATGCCGGTGTACAGAGCGACAAGGGTGACACCGACGTGCGCTGGAGCAAGGCGCTGCGCGACGAAATCATGGACGTCAAGGTCGAGCTCAGAGCCAAGCTGCTGGAAACGGATCTGACCCTGCGCGAGCTGATGGAGCTGCGACCCGGTGACATCATCCCGGTGGAGATGCCGGAGAACCTGCTGGTCTATGTGGAAGATTTGCCCACCTTCCACGCCAAGATGGGGCGGACCAAGGAGAATGTGGCGCTCAAGATTACCGACAAACTCAAACGCCCGGAAGGGGTCAAGACAGAGATGCATCTGGTGACCCGGGGCGGCATACGCATCGATGGTGAGGCCGAGCTGGAAGAGCTTGAGCGCAGCATCGAAGATCAACAGCGATAACATGGACTGCCTGTCACGACAGACGGTCACGAAGCAGCATAAGGAAGCAAGATGAGCGGAACTGATGAAGAGGATCTGATGGCGGACGCCTGGGCTGCCGCCCTGGAAGAGCAGGTGATTGCCGAAGCCAAGCCGGCTCCCCTCGAGGAGCTGACCGATGACGCCCCCATCAGTGCCGAGGAGCGGCGCAAGCTCGACACCATACTCGACATCCCGGTCACCATCGCCATGGAAGTGGGTCGCAGCCAGATCAGCATCCGTAACCTGCTGCAGCTCAACCAGGGCTCGGTAGTGGAGCTGGATAGGGTAGCGGGCGAGCCGCTGGACGTGCTGGTCAACGGCACCCTGATCGCCCACGGCGAGGTGGTGGTGGTAAACGACAAGTTCGGTATCCGTCTGACCGATGTCATCAGTCAGATTGAAAGGATCAAGAAACTCAAATGATCAGAACCATTGCGTTGACTGGTCTCATCATCAATCAGGCCGAAAGGATCAAAAAACTCACATGATCCGCGCGTTCCCGTTACTGCTGTTGTCCCTCCCGGCACTGGCCAATCCCGGTGCGGGGGCCAATCCTCCCAGCCTCACCTCCTGGCTGCTCTCCAGTCTGATGGTCATAGGCCTCATCCTGGTGCTGGGCTTTCTGCTCAAGAAGAGCAAGATTGCCACCGCCATGGGCGGCGGCCAGATGCGGGTCATCGCCAGCCTGCCGGTGGGCTACAAGGAGAAGCTGCTGGTGGTCAAGGTGGGCGAGCAGCAGTTGCTCATCGGGGTGACGCCGCAGCAGGTCAACTTCCTCTATCGCCTGGAGGCGCCGCTGGACGAAAGCCAGCCCCAGGCGTTTTCCCAGCAGCTTGGCAAATTGATGGGCAAGCATGAAAAAACCTAACCGCTTATGGTCACAGCTTGGGCTGCTGGTCGGCCTGTTGGCATCCCTGCTCCTGTTGTCACCGCTGGCACTGGCCCAGGATGGCATGTCGGCTGTCACCATCAAGACCATGGCGGACGGCAGTCAGGAATACAGCCTGACCCTGCAAGTGCTGGCGCTGATGACGGCGCTCTCCTTCTTGCCGGCCATGGTCATCATGATGACCTCGTTTACCCGCATCATCATAGTGCTGGGCATACTGCGACAGGCCATAGGTCTGCAGCAGAGCCCCTCCAACCAGGTGTTGATCGGTATTGCGCTGTTCATGTCGTTCTTCATCATGTCGCCCGTGCTGGATCGCATCAACGACGAGGCGCTGCAGCCCTATCTGGCCGAAACAATCCAGGCCAAGGAGGCGCTGGAGAAGGCAGAGCTGCCCATCCATCAATTCATGCTGGCCCAGACCCGGATCAAGGATCTCAACACCTTCATGGAGATAGCCAACGTGCAGGTGGACAAGCCCGCCGAGGTGCCGCTGCGGGTGCTGATCCCGGCGTTCGTCACCAGTGAATTGAAGACTGCCTTCCAGATAGGTTTCATGCTGTTTCTGCCCTTCCTGGTGATCGATCTGGTGGTGGCCAGTATCCTGATGGCCATGGGGATGATGATGCTGTCGCCTATGCTGGTCTCCCTGCCGTTCAAGCTGATGCTGTTCGTCATGGTGGATGGCTGGAACCTGATCCTGGGTTCCCTGGCCAACAGCTTCGGGCTGGGTGCCGGTGGTTAAGGCGGACAAACGCAAGGAGCAAGCAGCATGAGTCCGGAAACCTTTATCGATGTCTTTCGCGAAGCACTCTGGCTGGTGACCATCATGGTGTGCGCCGTGATCCTGCCCAGCCTCTGCGTCGGCCTGCTGGTGGCCATTTTTCAGGCCGCCACCTCCATTAACGAACAGACCCTGAGCTTCCTGCCCCGTCTCATCGTCACCCTGTTTGCGCTGGGGGCGGGCGCGCACTGGGGCTTGCAGAGTCTGATGGACTTCTTCCTGCTGATGGTGAGCCAGATTCCCGAGGTGGTGGGATGAGCCATGCCCGGCAAGCGCCTTGGACGTCCTCCGACTGCCCGCTGATGGCGACATGTCACGCCAAGTCCAGGGGGGGGAGATGACCTACACGACCGCTCTCATCATGGAGTGGTTGTCTTCCATCCTCTGGCCGTTGGCGCGGGTGAGCGGCCTGTTGATGGTGATGGCGGTGTTTGGCAGTCGCCTGACGCCTGCCCGCATCCGTATCGGGTTGGCGCTGGCGCTGACCTTCATGATCGCCCCTCTGTTGCCTCCCATGCCCAAGATAGAGCTGTTCTCCGTCGGCAGCTTTCTGGTGTTGACCCAGCAGTTGCTCATCGGCATCGCGCTTGGTCTGATGACCCAGTTTCTGATGGAGAGCTTCGTGATGGCCGGTCAGGTCATCGCCATGCAGACCAGCTTGGGCTTCGCCACCCTGGTGGATCCCATGAACGGCCAGTCGGCCCCCGTGGTGGGTCAGTTCTACTTGATGCTGGCGACCCTGGTGTTTCTGGCGGTGGATGGTCATCTCATCATGCTGCGCATGGTGGTGCTGAGCTTTGATACCTTGCCGGTCTCAGATGCCGGGCTTACCCTGCCCGCCATCCGCAGTCTGGTCGGATTCCTGGGGGTCATGTACCAGGCCTCGCTGGTGATGGCGCTGTCGGCCATCATCGCGCTGTTGCTCATCAATTTTGCGTTCGGCGTCATGACTCGGGCGGCGCCCCAGCTCAACATCTTCAGCATAGGTTTCGCGGTCAGCATGATGTCAGGTCTGCTCATCCTCTGGCTCACCATAGGCGGCTTCCTCGGCCACTTCGACTCCATGTGGGAGCGGGTGCAGGAGACCAGTTGCGAGCTCATCAACGTCCAGTGCTTCGGTGGCCAGAATGGCTGATTGCATGCAGCTGGGTAGCGAACGACTCGATTCCCTCCGGGGGCGAGTACAACTGAGCAAGTTCCAATGGGTTGGAGGTCAGCATGGCTGATACCGATCAGGAACGTACCGAACAACCCACGGGCAAACGACTGCAACAGGCCCGGGAAAAAGGGCAGATTGCACGTTCCAAGGAGCTGGGTACCGCCAGCGTCCTGCTGGCCGCCGTCTTTGGTCTCTTGATGATCAAAGAGAGTCTGGCCGGTGCCATGGTCAAGATCCTCACCATAGGTTTCACGCTCGATCGGGATCAGGCCTTCGATCCCAACGCCATGGGGGCCATGGTGCCCACTCTGTTGAGGGAACTGCTGCATCCGCTCGGTCTGCTGTTCATGCTGGTGGCCATCGCGGCCTTCATCGGCAACACCCTGATGGGGGGCATGAACTTCTCCTCCGAGGCCATGCTGCCCAAGTGGAGCAAGTTGAGCCCGCTCAACGGCATCAAGCGGATGTTCGGGGTGCAGTCTCTGGTCGAGCTGATCAAGTCCATCGCCAAGGTGGTGTTTATCACCCTGTTTGCCTGGTGGATGCTGTCGAGTCAGTTCAACCACCTGCTCAACCTCTCTCTGGAAGGCTATCCGGGCGGCATCATAGATGCGCTGGATCTGCTGCTGTGGATGCTGATCATCCTCTGCTGCGCCCTGATCCCCATCGTTGCCATAGACGTGCCGTTCCAGCAGTGGAACCACATGCGCCAGCTCAAGATGACCAAGCAGGAGGTCAAGGACGAGTTCAAGGACAGCGAGGGCAAGCCCGAGGTGAAGGGGCGGATCCGCCGCTTGCAGATGGAGATGGCGATGCGCCGCATGATGGGGGATGTACCCAAGGCGGACGTGGTCATCACCAACCCGACCCACTACTCGGTGGCGCTCAAATATGACACCGCCAAGCCGGGGGCCGCGCCCAAGGTGGTGGCCAAGGGCACTGATGAAATAGCGATGAAGATCAGGGAGATAGCAAGGGAGTACGAGATCCCCATCATGCCCTCTCCCGGGCTCACCCGCGCTATTTTTCACTCCACCGAGATAGGTCACGAGATACCGGAGGGGCTGTTTGCGGCCGTGGCTCAGGTGCTGGCCTATGTGTATCAGCTCAAGAAGTTCCGCCGTGGCCGTGGCCGGCGCCCCAATCCGCTCGCCAACGAACTGCCCATTCCACCTGAATTCCGCAAATGACAAACTTCTGACACAGTCAAAATAAAATCATTTAAAATCAATGCATTGAATTGTTGGCTTGATGTTTGCTTTAATCTTGCACCAGCGGTTTGAGATTGAGAAAAACGATGAAATTCCAGGCATCATTGGGCCGATTGAAAGAGCACAGGGGATTGCTGACCAAGGGGGTGGGGACACCGCTGCTGGTGCTGGCGTCTCTAGGTATGGTCGTGTTGCCCATACCGCCGCTGATGCTGGATATCCTGTTCTCCTTCAATATCGCGCTTTCCATCGTGGTGCTGCTGGTCGCGGTCTATACCCGCCGGCCGCTGGAGTTTGCCGCTTTTCCAACCGTCCTGCTGCTCGCCACCTTGCTGCGCCTGGCGCTCAACGTGGCGTCAACCCGGGTGGTCTTGCTGGAAGGCCACAACGGCAGTGCGGCGGCCGGTCATGTGATCGAGGCGTTCGGCAACGTGGTGATCGGCGGCAACTATGCCGTCGGCATCATCGTTTTTACGATCCTGATGATCATCAACTTCGTGGTGATCACCAAGGGTGCCGGGCGGATCGCCGAGGTGAGCGCCCGCTTTACCCTGGATGCCATGCCTGGCAAACAGATGGCCATCGATGCCGATTTGAACGCCGGGCTCATCAATCAGGAAGAGGCGAAGAAGCGCCGCCAGGATGTGACCCAGGAAGCCGACTTCTATGGCTCCATGGACGGTGCCTCCAAATTCGTGAAGGGGGATGCCGTTGCGGGCATCATGATCCTCTTCATCAACATCATAGGTGGCTTCATCATCGGCATGATGCAGCACCAGCTGACATTCAGCGAGTCAGCCCAGATCTATACCCTGCTTGCCATAGGTGACGGTCTGGTGGCCCAGATCCCGTCCCTGCTGCTCTCCATTGCCGCGGCCATCATAGTGACCCGGCAGAACACGGATCAGGACATGGGCACGGCGGTGCTGGGCCAGCTGTTTGACAACCCCAAGGCGCTGATCATCTCGGCCGGCATCCTGCTGATGATGGGGCTGGTACCCGGTATGCCGCACTTTGCCTTCCTGAGCCTGGGGGCCCTCTCGGCCGCCGGTGCCTGGTGGCTGCTGCGCCGCCAGAAGCTGGCCGCCGCCAAGGCTGCCAAGGGCGAACTGATGCCGGCTACGGCTGATCAACCCCATGAGCAGAAAGAGCTGAGCTGGGACGACGTGATGCCGGTGGACATCATAGGGCTGGAGGTGGGCTATCAGCTCATCCCGCTGGTGGATCGCAATCAGGGTGGGGAGCTGCTCAACCGGATCAAGGGGGTGCGCAAGAAACTCTCCCAGGAGCTCGGCTTTCTGGTACCGGCCGTGCACATTCGCGACAATCTGGACCTTGCGCCCAACCAATACCGCATCACCTTGATGGGGGTCAGTACCGGCGAGGCCAATGTTTATCATGATAAGGAGATGGCCATCAATCCGGGTCAGGTGTTCGGTCAGATCCAGGGTATTGCCACCCGGGACCCCGCCTTCGGGCTGGAGGCGGTCTGGGTCGCCAAGGAGCAGGTCTCCCAAGCCCAGACCCTCGGTTATACCGTGGTGGATACCGCCACCGTGGTCGCCACCCACCTGAGCCAGATTCTCTCCAATCATGCCGCCCTGCTGCTGGGTCATGACGAGGTGCAACAGCTGCTCGACATGATAGGGAAGCATCAGAACAAGTTGGTGGAAGGACTGGTTCCTGAAGTCATCAACATGGGTAACCTGGTGAAGGTATTGCAGAATTTACTCAATGAAGGCGTGCCAATCCGCGATATGCGCACTATCCTGCAGACCCTTGTGGAATATGCCCCGCGCAGTCAGGATCCGGAAGTGCTGACGGCCGCCTGCCGTATTGCTCTGCGCCGTCTGATAGTGCAGGAGATTGCCGGCCCGGATCCCGAGCTGCCGGTGATCACCTTGGCACCAGAATTGGAACGTATATTGCATCAATCCCTGCAGGCAGGGGGGGGTGATGGCGCCGGCATAGAGCCGGGCCTGGCGGAGCGGATGCAACGCTCGCTGGTGGAAGCCACTCAACGACAAGAACTGGAAGGCCAACCGGCCGTGCTTCTGACATCAGGGATACTGCGCAATACCTTGGCGAAATTTGTCAAGAATGCCATTCCTGGATTGCGCGTTCTGTCTTATCAGGAAGTGCCTGATGACAAGCAAATCCGCATCGTCAGTGCGGTAGGACAGAACTAGTTAGCGGAGATGACGGGTGAAGATTAAGCGGTTTTTTGCCAAGGACATGCGAACGGCTCTGGCCGAGGTCAAGGAGACTCTCGGGCCCGACGCCGTCATCATGTCCAACAAGAAGGTCACCGGTGGGGTGGAGATAGTCGCCGCTGTCGATTATCAATCTCAGGCACCGGGACCCAAAGATGCGCCGGTTCGCCGTCAGTTGAACGATGAGAGCGTCAATATCTCGTCTGCCGGGCGGCAGATGACCCGTCCTGCGCCCACTCAGGCTCAGGAACAGAACGAGCACTATGCCGATACCTTGGCCGCTCTGCTGGCGCGTCAGCAGAAGTTGAACCCGGCCAATCCGGCCGGTATCAAGGGGGCGGCACCTGTTGCCGCTGCCGGTTCAGCTCCCCGCACGCTGGCCGAACAGGGCCAGTGGGGCGCGGCTCCCGAACCTGCCAAGCCGAAGGCCAGGGCGGCGGCTCCCGGTCGCGCTTCCCAGCCCGCACAGCGGGATCCCGAGATGGAGGGGATGCGCAAGGAAATGGCCAGCATCCGCAAGTTGCTGGAGCACCAGATCTCCGGACTGATGTGGCAGGAGGTGGAACGTCGCGAGCCGATGCGAGCCCTGCTCATCAAGGAGCTCAAGAAGATAGGCTTTGACGATGCCTTTGCCGATCAGCTGGCGGGCCTCATCCCCGAGGACATGTCCATCCATCAGGCGATGGCCCAGCTGGCCGAGGTGTTGACCGCCCAGCTCAAGATCAGCGAAGACGATATTTTACGTCAGGGTGGGGCGGTTGCCCTGCTCGGACCGACCGGGGTGGGCAAGACCACCACCATCGCCAAACTGGCGGCGCGGTTTGCCATGAAGTATGGCGCCGAACAGGTGGCGCTTATCACCACGGACAACTACCGGATTGGGGCCCATGAGCAGTTGCAGACCTATGGTCGCATCATGGGGTGCCCGGTACGGCAGGTGAGGGATGCCGAGGAGCTGGCCAATGCGCTCTATCAGTTCCGCCATCGTCGGCTGGTACTGATCGATACCGCCGGGGTGGGGCAGCGGGATATCCGCCTGACCGAGCAGCTCGATACCCTGGTCAAGAATGCCAAGGTACGCATCCGCAGCTACCTGGTAATGTCCGCCACTTCCCAGCGTCGAGTGATGCAGGAGGCGGTAGACCATTTCCGGCGTATTCCATTAAGCGGCTGCATACTTACCAAATTGGATGAGAGTCTGAATCTGGGCGAAGTGATTAACGTGTGTATCCAGAATGCACTGCCCATCAGCTATATCACTGATGGACAAAGGGTTCCGGAAGATATTCAAGTTGCCAATGCGGCGCAGCTCGTCGGAGCTGCCATGGGCTCGCTGGAGCGGGAAACAGAAGAACCCTATTTCTGGGGTGCAGGCTTTGGCGAGGCCGAAGATTCGGAGTTTTATGAGTAACATGTATATGGATCAGGCGAGTGGTCTGCGCAAAATGCGTCAAAACAATCGAGTAAAAGTGATCGCCGTTTCCGGTGGCAAGGGTGGCGTGGGCAAGACCAACGTGACCCTGAACGTGGCAGGCGCCATGGCTGCACAAGGTAAACGGGTGATGGTGCTGGACGCCGACCTTGGCCTTGCTAACGTTGACGTCATGCTGGGGCTGCGGGTACACCGCAACCTCTCTCATGTACTGGCCGGTGAGTGCACCATAGACGACATCATAGTCGAGGGTCCCTACGGCATGATGATAGTGCCGGCCACATCAGGCACCCAGTCCATGGTCGAGCTCTCTCCGGTACAGCATGCCGAACTGATCCGCGCCTTCAGCGAGATGAAGACCCAGGTCGACATCCTGCTGGTGGATACGGCGGCGGGGATCTCCGACATGGTGCTGAGTTTCACCCGCGCCGCCCAGGACATCATGATAGTGGTGTGCGATGAGCCGACCTCCATCACGGATGCCTATGCGCTCATCAAGATCCTCTCCAAGGATCACGGCGTGTTCCGCTTCAAGGTAGTGGCCAACATGGTGCGCAGCCTGCGCGAAGGGCAGGAGCTCTACGCCAAGTTGACCCGGGTCACCGACCGTTTTCTGGATACCTCGCTGGAGCTGGTGGCGTGCGTACCTTATGACACTAACCTGCGCGCCGCCGTGCGCAAGCAGAAGCTGATTGTCGAAGCCTTCCCCAAGTCGCCTGCGGCGCTGGCATTCAGAGCGCTGGCCAACAAGGCGGCAAGCTGGCCCATTCCTAACCAACCCGGCGGTCATCTCGAATTTTTCCTGGAAAATTTGCTGCAAAAGCCGGTCATAGCACAGGAAGGTTCCCGTGAATAAAGCCCAAGCGTACTTGCGTCATCAGGATTCCTATGTGCTGGTCGAGCGTCACGCTCCGCTGGTGAAACGGATTGCCCAGCATTTGTTGGCTCGCCTGCCAAGCAGTGTCTTGCTGGATGACCTGATCCAGGCAGGTATGATTGGGCTGCTCGAAGCTTCCCGCAACTTTGACGGCAGCAAGGGCGCCAGCTTTGAAACCTACGCCGGGATCCGCATCCGCGGTTCCATGCTTGACGAGATCCGGCGGGGAGACTGGGTGCCACGTTCGGTACACCGCAACAGCCGCTCCATCGCCGAAGCCATCGAAAATGTTGAACAAGCGCACGGTCGTGATGCCCGTGATACCGAGGTGGCCGCCCAGATGGGGGTCAGCCTCGGCGAGTATCACGCCATGCTGCAGGATGTCTCCTGCGGCAAGATCATCGGGATCGAGGATCTGGGGGTCAGCGAAGATGTGATCGGCCACCCCGACGATGCCGCAGGCAACAGCGGTTTTGACGATCTGGCGGCAGAGCGCTTTCAAGGCGCCTTGGCCGAACACATAGGCCGCCTGCCGGAGCGGGAAGCGCTGGTTCTCTCCCTTTACTACGATGAAGAACTGAACTTGCGTGAAATAGGCGAGGTATTGAACGTCAGCGAGTCTCGCGTGAGCCAGATACACAGTCAGGCCATGCACAGATTACGCGCTCGTTTAAGAGATTGGCATGTATAAGTGTTTGTACTAGCTACACTGAAACAAAACTCTAAGGCATAATCCGCAAAACAAAACCTGCGATCTGCATCATGTAAGTGAGCCGCTATGGCGGCTATTTAGGAGGGAATTTTGGACAAGAACATGAAAATCCTCATTGTTGACGATTTTTCAACGATGCGCCGGATTATCAAGAACTTGCTGCGTGACTTGGGATTTAATAATACCCACGAAGCAGATGATGGCAACACGGCCTTGCCAATGTTGAAAAATGGTGATTTTCAGTTTGTCGTCACCGACTGGAACATGCCCGGTATGCAAGGCATCGACTTGCTCAAGGCTATTCGTGTCGATGACAAGCTCAAGCATCTGCCGGTACTGATGGTAACGGCTGAAGCCAAGCGCGAACAGATCATTGAAGCCGCCCAGGCGGGGGTCAATGGCTATATCGTCAAGCCTTTCACTGCTGCAACGCTCAAAGAGAAACTCGACAAAATCTTTGAACGAATCGGCTAAGGAGCAGCAGGGATGAAGGCCAAAACGAGTGCAATGATTTCGCTCGAGCAGGCAAGGATGCTTGTTGCCCATCTTGAGCAAGGCGAATTTGAACAGGCCGATACTATCATTGCAGATGCATGTGCTCCCAATGCGGCAGCTCTGTTCGACAAAGTGGGACAACTGACCCGGCAACTACATGATTCACTGCAGGATTTTAGGCTGGATCCCAGAATCCCCGACTTGGCTACCCATGAAATTCCCGATGCACGGGAGCGTCTCAGTTATGTGATCGACATGACCGACAAGGCTGCTAACCGCACTATGGATGCAGTGGAGGCGAGTCTCCCGATTGCTGACCGGCTCAATGACAATATTCAACTTGTGATGCCCAATTGGAATGCCCTGATGAGCAGGGACATGAGCGTCGGGCAATTCAAGTCGTTGTGTCACCAACTGGATGATTTTATTAAGGCTTCTGAATCTGATGCCGATAAATTACGGCAACTGCTGACAGAAATCCTGATGGCGCAAGATTTTCAGGATTTGACCGGCCAGATGATCCGCAAAGTGATCAAGTTGGTCCAGGAAGTTGAAACTAAATTAATAGAAATGCTGACTATGTTTGGTGAGGCATCTGCTGAGCATTCTTCTCGCAGCCTTCCTGTAAGCGGGATTGAAGCCGAAGGCCCCATCATGAACCCTGAGGCTCGCTCCGATGTGGTCAATGGTCAGGATGATGTGGACGATCTGCTGTCTAGCCTGGGATTCTAATGGAGTGACGCATGGCCTTCGAAGTTGATGAAGACATACTGCAAGACTTTTTGGTCGAAGCATCCGAAATATTGGAACAGTTGTCCGAACAACTGGTCGACTTGGAAAAGCGACCCGATGACAAGAATCTGTTGAATGCCATATTTCGCGGCTTCCATACCGTCAAAGGCGGTGCCGGTTTCCTCTCTCTGGGTGAGTTGGTAGATGTTTGTCACGGTGCTGAAAACGTGTTCGATATCTTGCGCAATGGCAAGCGAACCGTCACGGCCGAATTGATGGATGTCATTTTGCAGGCGCTGGATGCCATCAATGTGATGTTTGCCCAAGTGCAAAATCGCGAACCGCCTAGCCCTGCCTCTGCTGAAATTCTGCATGACCTGCATGAGCTCTGCAAACCTGAAGGGGAGGAGCAGTTGTTGACCGCCTCTGCGGGCAATAGTGCACCTGCAGAAACTGAAGTATCTGCTGACAATGTGGTCGCGGTTTCTGAGCCTGAAGCGGTTGCCGAACCCGTGGCCGTCAATGGTGGCGGCTCCATCGATGAGATCTCGGCCGATGAGTTCGAGCGCTTGCTCGATGAACTGCATGGCGTCGGCGGAGCCCCGACTCCGGTTGCGAGTCCCGTGCTAACCGGTACGGGAGATATCACGGACGACGAGTTTGAAGCCTTGCTCGACCAGTTGCACGGTCAGGGTCAACATAGCGGCGCGCCTGAGATCAACCCGTTGAAGTCGGTGCAAAAAGAGGTCGACGAGCTGATCGATGATGATGAGTTCGAACGCCTGCTCGATGAATTGCATGGTCGTGGTCAAGGGCCAAAAACCAGCATCACGCCTCCTGTTGCGCCAACAGTCGCAGCGCCAGCACCAGCAACCCCTGTGACTCCTGCCCCCGTTGCCAAGCCAACGCCGGTTCCTGTACCCAAGCCGGCAGCCGCGCCTGTTGCTGCCGCCAAACCGGCACCAGCCCCCGTCAAGCAAGCCGCTGCACCAGCAGAGAATGCGGTGCAAAGCGATACCACGGTGCGAGTGGATACCAAGACGCTGGACGTCATCATGAACATGGTGGGTGAACTGGTGCTGGTACGGAATCGCCTGGTGAGCCTCGGGATTGCCAGTAATGATGAAGATATGTCAAAAGCGGTTGCCAATCTGGATGTGGTGACCGCAGATCTGCAAGGCGCCGTGATGAAAACGCGCATGCAGCCTATCAAGAAAGTATTCGGCCGCTTCCCCCGGGTAGTACGCGATCTGGCCCGCACTCTCAAGAAAGATATTGAGCTGGTGATGGTTGGGGAAGAGACGGATCTGGATAAAAACCTGGTAGAGGCCCTGGCCGATCCGCTGGTTCACCTGGTACGCAACTCCTGTGACCATGGGGTCGAAATGCCTGATGTACGGGAGAAAGCGGGCAAACCACGGCAGGGGACTATCACCCTGAGCGCTTCTCAGCAGGGTGACCATATTCTGCTTTGTATCGAGGATGATGGCGCAGGCATGGATCCGGAGAAGCTCAAGTCCATCGCCATCAGTCGTGGGGTGCTGGATGCTGACACGGCAGCACGCATGAGCGACAACGATGCTTATAACCTAATTTTTGCTCCCGGTTTCTCGACCAAGTCTGAGATTTCCGATATCTCCGGCCGTGGCGTCGGTATGGATGTGGTGAAGACCAGCATAGTGAGCCTCAACGGCTCTGTGCATATCGACTCTACCTGGGGTAAGGGTACTCGCCTCGAGATCAAGGTGCCCTTGACTCTGGCCATCTTGCCAACGCTGATGGTGGAAGTGGGCGAGCAGACATTTGCCTTGCCGCTGGGGTGTGTGAACGAGATTTTCCATCTGGACCTCAAGAAAGCCAACATGGTAGACGGTCAGCTCACCATCATAGTGCGCGACAAGGCCATCCCGCTCTTCTACCTGCACAAGTGGCTGGTGAGAGGGTCAAACAAGAAGTCACGGCAGGATACGGGTCATGTGGTCATAGTGCAGATTGGTACACAGCAGATAGGCTTTGTCGTGGATAATCTGATTGGTCAGGAAGAGGTGGTGATCAAGCCGCTGGACAACCTGCTGCAAGGAACCCCAGGCATGGCCGGGGCCACCATCACCAGCGATGGTGGTATCGCACTCATTCTGGATGTGCCAAGTCTGCTCAAAGCATATGCGCGTAGACATTGATAGCTCAGGCCCAAGGAGTTAGAAAAATAACAATGGCAGTCAAGGTATTAGTTGTCGACGACTCGAGCTTCTTCCGCCGCCGGGTCAGTGAGATCATCAATCAGGATCCTATGCTGACGGTGATCGATACGGCCCAGAATGGACGGGAAGCGGTAGACAAAGCGCTGGCGCTACGGCCGGATGTGATCACCATGGACATAGAGATGCCAGTGATGGATGGCATCAGTGCCGTGCGCGAGATCATGGCCAAGTGTCCCACACCGATCCTGATGTTCTCCTCCCTGACCCATGAAGGGGCCAAGGCCACCCTCGATGCCCTGGATGCGGGCGCCCTAGATTTTCTGCCCAAGAAGTTCGAAGACATAGCCCGTGACAAGGATGAAGCTGTTCGCTTGTTGCAACAGCGGGTTAAGGAGATATCGCGCAAGCGCTTCCTGATGGCCGCGCCTGCCAGGCCAAAAGCGCCTGAACCTGCCGCTCGCAGCCCACTGGGCGGTTCGCTGTCACGTCCAGGCGATCGTCAGGTCGAGCCACAGCGAGTCGTACCGGTTGCCGCGTTTAAACGCAGCGGGAAAACCTACCAGCTGGTGGCTATCGGCACCTCTACCGGTGGCCCGGTAGCCTTGCAAAATGTGCTGACCAAACTGCCGGGCGATTTCCCTCATCCCATTCTGCTGATCCAGCACATGCCGGCAACCTTTACCGCTGCATTTGCCGCTCGTCTCAACGGTCTGTGCCAGATCGGTGTCAAGGAAGCTGAGGATGGTGATGTGCTCAAACCCGGTCACGCCTATCTGGCGCCGGGTGGCAAACAGATGTTGCTGGAAGGGCGCGGAGTTGGTGCTCGCATCCGGATCGTCGATGGCAATGACAAGGTCAATTACAAGCCGTGCGTGGACATCACCTTCGCATCGGCAGCCAAGACCTATGCCGACAAGGTGCTTGCCATCGTATTGACCGGCATGGGGGCGGATGGCCGGGATGGTGCGCGTCTGCTCAAGGAACAGGGCTCCACCATTTGGGCCCAGGATGAAGCCTCTTGCGTCGTATACGGTATGCCGCAAGCTGTCGCCAAGGCGGGTATCGCCACTGAATCACTGCCGCTGGATCGGGTAGCACAACGTATTCTGGTTGAGCTGGGTCGCTAAAGATGGGCATGTTTGGCCTGATCCTGGCTCTGGGAGCCATTGCCATTGCCCAGCTTTGGCATGGCGGCACCCTGCTCACTCTGCTCGATGGTCCGGCATTTGTCATCGTTGTTGGTGGCACCTGGGGGGCCGTCATTTTGCAGACGCCGCGCAAATATCTGCTCGAGGCGATCAGGCAGCTGCGCTGGATGTTGCTCCCTCCTGATTGGGATCTGGTCAATCAGGCCGAACGCTTGCAGGCTTGGGCGGTGTTTGCCCGCCAGCAGGGTCTGCTGGCGCTGGAAAATCAGGCCGATCAGGAGAGTGACGAGTTCACCCGTCAGGGGCTCACCATGATAGTGGATGGGGTTTCAATTGACGATATTCGCATGTTGCTGGAAGCGGATATCGACATCGAGCAGGAGCGTAACGAGCACTCGGCCCGGGTATTCGAAGCCATGGGGGGATACAGCCCGACCATCGGTATCATAGGTGCTGTAATGGGTCTGATCCAGGCCATGTTCCATCTGGAGGATCCGGCAGCCCTCGGTGCTGGCATTGCCGTTGCGTTTGTTGCCACCATTTACGGGGTCGGTTTTGCCAACCTCTTTTATCTGCCGATTGCCAACCGCCTGCGTGCCTTTCATTATCATTACGCCTTGTTCCAGGAGATGACGCTGGAAGGTTTGATGGCGATTGCCCACGGTGAAAATGGCCCGCAGGTTGAACGGCGGTTGAAGGCTTATCTGAAAGGAGAGTAGCCATGCGCAAGCGCTATCGTTTGCACCTGCAAGGTCGAGAACATCTCGATCGCTGGCTGGTTTCCTACGCCGACTACATGACGCTGATCTTTGCGCTGTTTGTGGTGCTCTATTCGGTGGCGCTGGTCAACAAAGACAAATATCGCGCCGTCATCGACGGCATGACCCAGGCGTTCAACGTCATGCAGCCCCGCAGTGATGGCCTGCTGGAAGGGCAGGGGAAGTCACTGTTGAACAACGAGGTATCGGCTGCTCCCTCAGTGCTGGAGAGTGCTCTGCCACCTTCTCCCTCTCTTGCTCCCATCTCCGGTGTGCCTATCAAACAAGATGGCATGACGCTTGCGAAGATAGACACGCAGCTGAGAGAGAGCATGGGCACTCTGGTCGAAGCTGGGGTGGTCAAGCTCACGCTGGATGACAACTGGTTGACGGTGGAGTTGAGTTCGGGTCTCTTGTTTGGCAGCGGCAGTGCCTTTATGAGCACCAATGCCGATCCTGTACTCAATACGCTTTCAGGTATTCTGAAACCAGTCGATAACTATGTGAGAGTGCGGGGCTATACAGATAACCAGCAGATAAATAATGAAATTTTTCGCTCCAACTGGACGCTGTCTGCGGCAAGGGCCGAGGCTGTGCTCACCGCTCTTATCGCCAAGGGCATAGCACCACAGCGGCTTGCCTACGAGGCATACGGGGAGTTTTCTCCCTTTACTGGGAATGACAGCGAACAGGGACGCTTACAGAATCGCAAGGTGGTGGTCGCTATTTCCAAGTTCGCCTGGGCGCCACCCGCTCCCGCCAAGCCTGTGATGGTGGAGCCGGTTCCTGCAGTGCAACAGGCGGTAGAGGCAGGCGAGGTCAAGGTGATCACTCTGCCAGGTGGTGGCATACGCATAACAACAAGGCAGGATTGATACAGTGATTGTTTGGACGGTTGCCAACCAAAAAGGTGGGGTCGGTAAAACCACCACAGTGGTCTCGTTAGCCGGTATCCTGGCTCAGCGTGGCCAGCGGGTGCTATTGATTGACACCGATCCCCATGCTTCCCTGACCTCTTATCTCGATTTTGACTCGGATCGACTGGACGGCACTCTCTATGAGTTGTTTCAGGCCGTCAAACCGACGGCCGAGCTGGTCAATAAACTGACGCTACGAACCAAATTCGAAAATATCCATCTTTTGCCGGCTTCTATTACCCTGGCCACTCTGGATCGGGTGATGGGCAACCGGGAAGGCATGGGGTTGGTGATCAAGCGTGCCCTGCTGCGGATTCAGGATCAGTATGACTATGTGCTCATCGACTGTCCGCCTGTGCTGGGAGTCATGATGGTTAACGCTCTGGCGGCCTGCGATCGGATCCTGGTGCCGGTTCAGACCGAATTCCTGGCCCTCAAGGGGCTGGAGCGGATGATGAAGACCTTCGAAATCATGCAGCGTTCCAAGCGGGAGAAGTTCCGCTTCACCGTGATCCCCACCATGTTTGACAAGCGTACCCGCGCCTCTCTGATGACATTGAAGTCCATCAAGGATCAACATGGCGATGCGGTATGGAACGCCGTCATCCCCATAGACACCAAGTTTCGGGATGCCAGCTTGCTCCACATTCCCCCATCCATTTATTCGCCGAGCAGTCGCGGCACTTATGCCTATGAGACCTTGCTCAACTATCTTGATGCCCAGGAGCGTCAACGTGCTCATGAGGTGACATCATGAGTGACACGACCCAAGTCCGGGCCATGGATGATTACTTCCACTCCCTGTTGCTGGATGAGGCGCTGTTGCCTGATCTTCCAGATGAGCCGGAACCCGCACCTGTTATCCGGCTGCAACGTCAGGTTCAGGTGCAGCCCGAGGTGGTGGTACAGCCCTATCTGGAGGCAGATGAGCGACTCGAACAACTGAGCGAGCTGCTCGCCCAGGTGGGTCAGGTGCAGTTTGAGATGGACGCCCTGAGCCACGAAGAGGTGATCAGCGAGCCGCTGCAGATAGAGGTCGAAGATGCCTTGCTGCCGGTTGAACCTGTCTGGCCGGAGGAGATGCCTGCCCCTGCGGTGGCAGAGCCATCTGCGCTGGTGATGACAGAGACGGCGGTGGAACTGGCCCCTCAGGCAGACGTCGCACCATCTACCTGGGAGAATATCGATACCGGCAAGGAGTTTCAGGCGCTCTTCTTCGAAGTTGCCGGTGTCACCTTTGCGGTGCCCCTGACCGAACTTGGCGGTATCCATCAGCTGGGAGAGGTCTCATCACTGTTCGGTCAGCCTGATTGGTACCGTGGCATCATGACCTCGCGCGAGCAGAAGATGAACGTGGTGGACACGGCGCAGTGGGTGATGCCGGGCCAGCATCTGGAAATAGCAGATTATAAGTATCTGATCATGCTGGGTGAATCTCCCTGGGGACTCGCCTGTCATCATCTGAAGGGCACAGAGTTATTGCATCGTGATCAGGTCAAATGGCGTCACCAGGAGGGCAAGCGCCCCTGGCTGGCGGGCATGGTCAAGGAGAAGATGTGTGCCCTGTTGCACGTCAGGGAATTGCTCCTGTTGCTGGAGCGTGGGGTCAACATAGAAGGTCGCTGATAACTTCTGCACTTGTGCTGTTTTATTGCTAGTTTTACCAGTAGACGTTTTCATAAAAGGAATAAAAACATGACAGAAAAGCGCAATATTGCACAGAATATGGCCGAAGATGAAGTGCTGCAATGGGTCACCTTCCAGCTGGAAAATGAAACCTACGGCATCAACGTGATGCAGGTGCAGGAGGTGTTGCGCTACACCGAAATCGCCCCTGTGCCAGGTGCCCCCGAATATGTGCTGGGCATTATCAACCTGCGGGGCAACGTGGTGACTGTCATCGATACCCGCTCCCGTTTCGGCCTGCCTTCCGGCGATGTGAGCGAGAACTCGCGCATCGTCATTATCGAGGCGGAGAAGCAGGTGATCGGCATCATGGTCGACAGTGTGGCCGAGGTGGTCTATCTGCGTTCCTCCGAGATCGATGCCGCCCCTGCGGTGGGCACCGAAGAGAGTGCCAAGTTCATTCAGGGCGTCAGCAACCGCGATGGTCAGCTGCTGATCCTGGTCGATCTGAACAAGCTGCTCTCCGATGAAGAGTGGGAAGATATTGGTTCCCTCTGATAGGAAAATGATGTGTTGATGATTGAAATAGCCGCCTTGGGGGTGTCCTTGTTGGCGTTGGTGCTGGCCCTGTACGGGGTGATCAGCAGCCGACGTGGCCAGCGAGAGTCCGAGGCCAGGGGGGAGACGCTGCAAGGCCAGCTTGAGAGTCTGCGCAAGCAGATGATGGAGCTGCACACGGGGGCCATCGGCATGGGTCAGCGTTTGCAGTCCGTTGAAGGAACCATGCAGCAGGTCAATGACCGCCAGCAGGAGTTGACCCTGCAGGATCCGGAACGCCGACTTTACAGCCGTGCCGCCAAGATGGTAGAGCTTGGTGCCGACCTCGATGAGGTCATGAATGAATGTGAATTGCCGAAGGCCGAGGCAGAACTATTGATTTCATTGCGAAAAGGCCGGTCATAGATCCTCAGGAAGGCGCCCGCCTTCCTGATTTTTTTCACCCGTTTGGCGTGCCCCAAAGGCGGGATCTCACCCACAAATCCTGCTGATAGTTGGCATCTTTGAAAAGACGCTCTCCAATACTGTGTTAATATGCAGGCCGCTTCTTTTCACTGATTACATCCTCATGCTGCTTCAAATTAACAATCTGAGCTGCGTGCGTGAAGATCGCACTCTGTTTGAACATCTCTCCTTTGCGGTGGCTCCCGGCGATCTGGTGCAAATTGAAGGTCCCAACGGGGTGGGGAAGACCAGCCTGCTCCGGTTGCTGACCGGTCTCTCCCTGCCGTTTTCCGGCGAGGTGTGCTGGAATGGCGAGAATATTCGCAGCTGTCGCGATGAATATCATGCCAACCTGCTCTATCTGGGCCACCAGCCTGGCGTCAAGGCGGCACTGACACCGCTCGAAAATCTCACCTTCTATCAAAAGTTGCATCATCCGGCGCAATCGACGGTAGATTTGTGGCGGGTACTCGCCCAGGTAGGTCTGGCCGGGTTTGAGGACTATCCCACCGGACAACTCTCCGCTGGCCAGCAGCGCAGGGTCGCGCTGGCCCGGCTCTGGCTCAGTGAAAAGCCGGCACTCTGGATCCTGGATGAGCCTTTTACCGCCATTGACAAGCAGGGGGTCAAAGTGCTGGAGCGGTTGTTCCTGGCCCACGCAGAGCGCGGTGGCATGGTGATCCTCACCACCCATCAGGACATGACTCTGATGGAAGGGCGGTTGAAGACCCTCTCCCTCACGCTCTTGCTGCAGGAGTAGTTTGATGTTGCGTGCCGTAATCCACCTTATTCATCGCGAGTTGTTGATGGCCCTGCGCCAGCGTTCCGACATACTCAACCCGCTCTGGTTTTTCCTCATTGTCATCACCTTGTTTCCCCTTGGCATAGGCCCCGAGCCCAAGCTGCTGGCCCGTATTGCCCCCGGCATCATCTGGGTGGCAGCCCTGCTGGCGGCCATGCTCTCGCTGGAGCGGCTGTTTCGCGATGACTTCAGCGACGGGGCGCTGGAGCAGATGATGCTGATGCCTCATCCGCTCGGGCTGCTGGCGCTGGCAAAAGTGATCGCTCACTGGCTGTTGACCGGCCTGCCACTGCTGCTGATCTCCCCGCTGCTCGCCATCCTGCTGTCGCTGGACATGAACACCTATCTGGCGGTGGTCGCCACCCTGGCGCTGGGGACGCCCGTGCTGAGCCTGCTCGGGGCGGTCGGCGTCGCCCTGACAGTGGGGCTGCGCAAGGGCGGTGTCTTGCTGAGTCTGCTGATCCTGCCGCTCTATATTCCGGTACTGATTTTTGCCACGTCTGCCATCGATGCAGCGGGCATGGGGCTGCCCTATTCGGGCCAGCTTGCGATTTTGGGGGCCATGCTGGCCGGTGCGCTGACTCTGACTCCCTTGGCGGTTTCGGCAGCGCTGCGGGTCAGCGTGAACTGATGAAAGCTGTGGTAAGGCGGCTCGGGATGGGCTGTTATAAAAAATATACTTGAGATAGATCAAGAGGATGGCTGCTTATCGCTTTCGGGGGATGTGATGTTTTCCGGCAGTGAGTATGGTAGGCCTCGCCACTATATTAATAACAGAAAGGTTTTGTGAGCTATGTGGAAATGGTTGCACCCTTACGCTAAACCCGAGCGCGCCTATCAGCTGGCAGGGACCTTGCTGCCCTGGTTTGCAGTGACAAGTCTGCTGGCGTTCATCATAGGCACCCTCTGGGGCCTGGCTTTTGCACCCGCTGATTATCAGCAGGGTGACTCCTTCCGGATCATCTACATCCATGTACCGGCCGCCATTCTCTCCATGGGGGCTTATTCCACCATGGCGGTGGCCGCCTTCATCGGGCTGGTGTGGCAATTGCGAATGGCCGACATGACAGTGGCTGCCGTTGCACCGGTCGGCGCCGTGTTCACCTTCATCGCGCTGTTTACCGGCGCGGCCTGGGGCAAACCCATGTGGGGCACCTGGTGGGTGTGGGATGCCCGTCTCACCTCGGAGCTTATTCTGCTGTTCCTCTATCTGGGGGTGATCGCGCTCTACAATGCCTTCAGCGACAAGGTATTGGCCGGTCGTGCCGCCGGCATTCTGGCGCTGGTGGGCGTGATCAACCTGCCCATCATTCACTACTCGGTGGAGTGGTGGAATACCCTGCATCAGGGCGCCAGCATCACCAAGTTTGACAAGCCCTCCATCTCCCCCGAGATGCTGTGGCCGTTGCTCATCATGATACTGGCCTTTGCCACCTTCCTCGGGGCCCTCTCCCTGATGCGTTTTCGCAACGAGCTCTTGATGCGGGAGTGGCATCGCCCCTGGGTCAAAGAGATTGCCGAGCAGGAGAAGTAAGCATGCACTTTGCCTCTTTCAGTGACTTCATGGCGATGGGCGGGTACGCCTTCTATGTCTGGCTCTCCTTCGGTCTGACCTTGGTCTGCCTGGTTGGCATCGTCATTTCCACCCGGTTGAAGACCCGCAGCCTGCTCGGCGAATTGCGCAGCAAGCAGGCCCGCGAGACCCGCCGCAAGGCGGCCCAGCAGATGGAGAACACCCTATGAACCCGAGACGCAAGAAACGCCTCACCATCATATTGGCGATAAGTCTTGGCCTCGCCGCCGTGATAGGCCTGGTGCTCTATGCCCTCAGCCAGAATATCGATCTCTTCTACACCCCGAGCGAGCTGGTGGAGGGCAAGGGGCCGGACAAGATCAAGCCGGAAGAGGGGCAGCGCCTGCGCATCGGTGGCCTGGTGGTGCCGGGCTCTGTGCAGCGGGATCAGCAGAGCCTCAAGGTGGCCTTCAAGCTGGTGGACAACGGCGGCCATCTGGTGACCGTCGAGTTTGACGGCATACTGCCCGACCTGTTTCGCGAAGGGCAGGGCATAGTGGCCCAGGGTACCCTCAAGAACGCCACTACGGTGGAGGCGTTCGAGGTGCTGGCCAAGCACGATGAGAACTACATGCCGCCGGAAGTGGCCGATGCCACCAATGGCATGCACTTCAAGCCGGAATATACCGAGGCGCAGTTGAAGGGAGCCAAGCAATGATCCCGACAGCATTCGCACCGCTTTCACCATTTCAAGCCGGTTTACAGGTTCGTGCTGCGGCTCATTTGAAAGGAGTTCAGCCATGATCCCGGAATTAGGACAGTTTTCACTGATCCTGGCCTTTGCCACCGCCCTGCTGCTGGGCGTCTATCCCTTGCTCGGTGCCCAGTGGGGGCGGCTCGGCATGATGTCGGCGGCCCGTCCGTTGGCCTATGCCCAATTCCTGCTGCTGTTGCTGTCCTTCCTGTGCCTGACCTGGGCCTTCATCGACAATGACTTTACCGTGCAGTACGTGGCCACCAACTCCAATACCCTGTTGCCGCTGGCGTATCGGATCTCCGCCGTCTGGGGCGCCCATGAGGGCTCACTGCTGCTCTGGGTACTGACCCTGGGTGGCTGGACCGCGGCTGTGGCCCTGTTCAGCCGCAGCCTGCCGCTCGATGCTGTGGCGCGGGTACTCGGCGTGCTGGGGCTGATCTCGGTCGGTTTTACCGCCTTCGTGCTGTTCACCTCGGATCCTTTCACTCGTACTCTGCCTTACTTCCCGGTGGATGGACGCGACCTCAATCCACTGTTGCAGGATCCCGGCCTCATCTTCCACCCGCCCATGCTCTACATGGGTTATGTGGGCTTCTCGGTGGCCTTCGCCTTCGCCATTGCCTCCCTGATGACAGGACGCCTCGACGCCACCTGGGCCCGCTGGTCCCGTCCCTGGACCATGGCGGCCTGGGTCTTTCTGACTCTCGGCATCGTGCTCGGCTCCTGGTGGGCCTATTACGAGCTTGGCTGGGGTGGCTGGTGGTTCTGGGATCCTGTTGAAAACGCCTCCTTCATGCCCTGGCTGGCGGGGACTGCGCTGCTCCATTCACTGGCTGTCAGCGAAAAGCGAGCTACCTTCAAGGCCTGGACAGTGCTGCTGGCACTCTCCGCCTTCTCCCTGAGCCTGCTTGGTACCTTCCTGGTGCGCTCCGGCGTGCTGGTCTCGGTGCATGCATTTGCCTCCGACCCGACCCGCGGCCTGTTCATTCTGGGCTTCCTGCTGGCGGTGATCGGCAGTTCGCTCTTGCTGTTTGCCTTCAAGGGCTCGCAGGTGAAGAGTCACGGCAAGCACGAACTGTGGAGCCGCGAGACCCTGTTGCTGTGCAACAACATCCTGCTGGTGGCAGGTCTGCTGACCGTGCTGCTCGGCACCCTGTTGCCACTGGTGCACAAGGAGCTGGGGCTTGGCAGCATCTCCATCGGGACCCCCTTCTTCAATCACATCTACAGCTGGCTGATCATTCCGTTTGCGCTGCTGCTGGGGGTTGGCCCGCTGTTTCGCTGGCGCCGCCAGGAGCTGGGGGATCTCAAGGGCAAGGTGATGCTGGCGTTGGCATTGAGCCTGGCCGCCGCTTTCCTGCTGCCGCTGCTGCTGGCCGAGGAGTTCAAACCCTGGGCGGCACTGGGAATTGGTCTGGGAACCTGGATCATCATCACCAGCATCCAGGAGACCTGGGTGCGCGCTACCCACAAACACTCTTTTGCGGTAGGGGTGCGCCGGCTTGGCAACAGCCACTGGGCCATGATCCTGGGCCACGTGGGACTGGCGGTCAGCATCATCGGCATCGCCTGTACCCAGAACTACAGCATCGAGAAGGATCTGCGCATGCAGGCCGGCGATCGAGTGCAATTTGCCGATTACGAGTTTGTCTTCGCCGGAATTGCCGAGAAGAACGGCCCGAACTATGACGGTTTCAAAGGCGTGCTGGAAGTACACAAGGATGGCAAGCAGGTCGCTCTGCTCAAACCCGAGAAGCGCATGTACAAGGTGAGTCGGATGCCGATGACGGAGGCTGCGATCGACGCTGGTTTCACCCGGGATCTCTATGCAGCGCTCGGCGAGCAGCTCGACAACGGTGCCTGGGCGGTGCGGATTTACTACAAGCCCTTCGTGCGCTGGATCTGGTTCGGCGGTGTCTTCATGGCCATCGGCGGCGTGCTGGCGATGCTGGACAAGCGTTACCGTTTCGGTCGTCGTGACGAGGAGGCCAAGGCATGAGCAACAAGACCTGGTTGTTTCTGATCCCCTTCATCATCTTTCTGCTGGGGGCCGGCTTCCTGTTTCGCGGGCTCTACTCAGACCCTACCAAGCTCGAATCCGTGATGGTAGGCAAGGAGGTGCCCGTGTTCACCCTGCAGGACATCTATGACCTGAACAAGCAGCATGACCGCAGCATCCTCAAAGGACGCCCCATGTTGCTCAACGTCTGGGCCACCTGGTGCCCGACCTGCTACAGCGAGCACACCTACCTGAAAGAATTGGCGGGGCAGGGGATCTACATAGTCGGCATGAACTACAAGGATGAGCGTGCCAAGGCCATCAAGTGGCTGGCGGAGCTCGGCAACCCCTATCAGATCAATCTGTATGACCCGGATGGCATGCTGGGGTTGGACCTGGGAGTTTATGGGGCACCTGAGACCTTTTTCATCGATAGCCAAGGCATCATCCGCTATCGCCACGTGGGGGATATCAACCCCGAAGTCTGGGCATCGACCCTCAAACCCATCTTTGATGCCATGAAATGAGGGAGAGCATGATGAGAATATTGATTGCATCCCTGCTATTGCTGGCAGGATTGGGTGGCACAGGTCAGGCGCTGGCCGCCATCGATGTCTACACCTTCGATAACGATGCGCAGGAGCTGACTTTTCGCGAGCTGACCAAGGAGCTGCGTTGCCCCAAGTGTCAGAATCAGGACATAGCCGATTCCAACGCTGGGCTGGCCAAGGACCTGCGTGACAAGACTTATCAAATGGTGCGCGAAGGCAAGGACAAGCAGGAAGTGGTGGACTACATGGTCGCCCGCTACGGCAATTTCATTTTATATGATCCGCCACTGATGGCGTCGACCCTGATCCTCTGGCTAGGTCCGCTGCTGGTTATCGTCATAGGTGTCGTCACTGTGGTGGTGCGCAGCCGTCGTCGTACCGTCACGGCCAGGCCGGCGGATAGCGCCCTGAGCGCGGAGGAGCAGCGTCGTCTGACTGCCCTGCTCAAAGAGGAAGAGAAACAATGACCGCATTTTGGATAGTGATCGCGGCCCTGCTGGCACTGGTGAGCCTTGCGCTGGTATTGCCGCTGTGGCGTGGTGAGGGCAAGCAGAGTATCAGCCGCTCGGCCCTCAACAAGCAGCTCTATCGACAGCGTCTGCTGGAGATAGGCGAAGAGCGTGAACAGGGCATATTAGCGGAGGAGCCGGACTCTCTCGTCGAGCTGCAACGCAGTCTGCTGGATGACATTCCCGATGTGGAGCAGACCGCCCGTGGTGGCAAGAGTCTGGTCTGGATCCCGGGTGTGCTGGTGCTGGTGGTGGTGAGTCTGGGTCTCTACTACAAGTTGGGGGCCTGGCAGGAGGTGAGCCGCTGGCAGGATGCCAACAGCCGGCTGGGTGAGCTGAGCAACCGCATCCTGGTGGAGCGGGATGCCGAGGTGACCGAACAGGATCTGATGGACTTCATGCTGGGCTTGCGTACCCGTCTGAAAGATGAACCGAACGATTATCGCGGCTGGCTGCTGCTGGGTCGCCTGTCACTGGATGGCAATGACCCCGAGATGGCCCGTGAGGCGCTGGAGCGGGCCTACGGGCTGACGCCGCAGAAGGCCATGGTGGCGGTGCCTTACGCCCAGGCGTTGATGATGACCGGGGATGACGCCCAGGCCGATGAGCTGCTGCGCAGCGCCATCGCGCTGGACCCTGCCAACATAGAAGCACGCTCTGTCTATGCCTTCATGGCGCTGCAAAAAGAGGACTTCAAGACAGCCCTGCAGCGCTGGCGGGAGATGCTGCCGCTGATGGAGAAGGGCTCGACTCGCTACACCATGGTGGAGCGTTCCATCGACTATGCCGAGCAGCAGCTGAAACAGCGTGGCATGGCGGCGCCAGGCGTGCCGGCGATCCAAAGCGAACAGGCACCAACCCAGGCGCCTGCCCAGGTGCTGGAGGTGAAGGCCGGTGAGTTCCCGCTCCATGTCACGCTGGCCCCTGGCATCCAGTTGCCGGAGGATGCCCATCTGTTCGTGTTTGCGGTGATCCCCAACGGCCCGCCCATGCCCATCGCGGTCAAGCGTATCCCGGGTCCCCAATTCCCGCTGACCCTGTCACTGGGAGATGGCGATGCCATGATGGAGGGCAGCAAGCTCGCCGCCTACCCGCAGTTGCAGTTCAAGGCGCGGCTCTCCCGGGGCGGCAACGTCATGAACAAGGAAGGGGCGTTTGAAGGTGTATCGGCGCCGATCCCGACTGACGCAATTCCTTCAGCACCGATTGACATCCGCATCGATCACGCCCTCTAATACTCCTTTGGCCCGCCCCCTTGATAGGGGCGGGCTGCTTATAATTCAGATTAATCGTAATAAAAAGCTAGGACTTCCATATGTATGTGCGTTTAGGGGCATTGATGGTGGCATTGTTGCTGGGGGGCTGTGCAGGTGGTCCGCCCAAGCCGGGTCCTGCAAGCCTTGACCTCAAGGAGGCCCCGAGTCGGCCAGAGGCGACCAGTACGGCCAGCGATGGCCGTGACCCGTTCCAGGGAGCTAACCGGGCCATGTGGGCGGTCAACTACGATGTGCTTGAGCCCTATGTGGCTCGTCCCGTGGTACATGGCTATGCGCGCTACATCCCGCAAGGGATGAAGGATGGTATCGAGAATCTGGTGGAGAACTTCAACGAACCGAGCAGTATGGTCAACCATCTGCTGACTGGCGATCTGAAGGGGGCGGGCACCAACCTGGGCCGTTTCACCCTCAACACCACAGTCGGTCTGCTGGGGATCTTCGACGTGGCCAAGCATGCGGGCCTAGAGCGCAACAAGCTGGAGCTTGATACCGTGCTGGGCCGGGCCGATATCGGGGATGGTGCCTACTTGATGGTACCGGTCTACGGCCCGACTACCACTCGCAAGCTGGTGGGGGATACCGTTGATACGCTGTATTTCCCTTATGCCTTGCTGACTTTCCCGTTGAAAGTTGTGCACTGGGCACTGGATGGTCTGGGTACTCGTTCCAAGCTGATCGATCAGGAGCGGATCATCGACAACGCGCTCGATCCTTACGCCCTGACCAAGGACTTCTATCTGCAGTACAACCAGAGTAAGGTGAACGGCCGTCAGAGCGAGCTCAAGGCGCCGGCGCCGGAGAAGAGCGACGACAGCAACCTGGACGACTATCTGGACGAGATCGACCAGTGATGCCTGTGCGTTTCGGCTCGAATGACAAAGGCGCCTGCGGGCGCTTTTTTACAGCTCGGGCTACCCTTGTGCCATAAAAAAGGCTATGTCCCAATTACGTGTTGCATGGGGTGCCCCAGAGCCTCATGCAAACACGCTTTGATATTCACACCCCTTCCGTAACGCTCCAGCATCCTGCGCCAACCCAGGTAGTTCTTCAGGTAGTGGGTCGCCACACCATGAAATCGATCCATCCACGCTT